>CAIWSO010000347.1 GCA_903915315.1 uncultured Spartobacteria bacterium
ATTCGGATCACCATTTTTTCCCTTACCCAGCGGTAGGAATGGAAGTTTCGGTAGAAGTCCGTGATTTGCTTCACTGCTTCATCCACATCGTAGGTGACATGGAAGAGATTGAAGTCGCTTTCGGAGATCAGGCCTTTGTGTAAAAGATCGTTCGTGACAAAGCGGCGCCAAGTTTCCCAATAGTGACCGTTCTGACGATCGAGCATCACTACTGGCACGATCGGCATTTTGCCGGTCTGCATGAGCGTGAGAATTTCAAACCCTTCATCATGCGTCCCGAAGCCCCCTGGAAACAATGCAAAGGCATTGGTCTCCTTTGCGAAATTCAATTTGCGCGTAAAAAAGTAATTAAAATTGATGAGTTTAGGATCACCATGAATGGTCGGATTCGCCGATTGTTCAAATGGAAGGCGAATGTTAAGGCCGAAGCTTTTTTCCGCACCCGCGCCCTTTTGGGCCGCGCCCATGATTCCATCCCCCCCGCCGGTGATGACCATGTATCCGTGTTCCACGATCTTTTTGCCGAAATTTTCGGCCTGCTTGTATTCCTCCTGATCTTCACCAGTACGAGCGCTTCCGAAGACAGCGACTTTGCGCACGCGGTTGTATTTCGCAAAGACACTCGCGGCGTGACGGAGTTCGCGGAGAGCGCGGTTCATCAACTTGAGTTCGCCAATGCTCGCGTGGTCGCGACCGAATCCCAGCGAGGTATCAATCATTTCCTCGATCAATCTGGCCGCTTTCCCCTCGGCGACATCAGCGGTGAGGTCTCTTACGCGTGGATCAACGACTTTTTCTTTCATAAATTGGAGTCTCCAAAGACATTCATATCCTAATGATGTTTGAATTAGAAAAACATTCTCGAATCAATATCCCGATGCCGGTCTAGCGCTGATCGTTTTCTTTTTTTGAGGGAATCCACAATGGGTGGCTGATTCCCTCACGAAAGGCCTTCAAAACGGAGGGTGAGGAATTGATTCGGATGTTACTGAAGGAACCATCCTGATTTTGCCAACGTTCGTGCCAGTATACGGCTGCTTTGATGCGTGGGTATTCCGGGATCATGCTAAGTGCGTCTTTGATCCATTCCGCTTTGCTTCCTAACTTGGGAAAATCGCCGACGCCAAATTCGGCAATCATCACAGGTTTTACGGGGTCGATCGCCGTAAGTTCCTTATAGGGCCAGTCGAGAAGGGGTCTGAACTCGGCCCAGTCGTCACTTTTCCGGAACTGCTTCCCGTAAACACTCAGCCCCAGCCAATCTACATAATTCGGCCCAGGATAGTAGGCCGCCATCATATTCCACATATCATTTTCTGCTGGAAACGCATTGACGTGGAAAACCCAGCGAATATTGCTGGCGCCACGAGCTCTGACCCTGTCGATGACGTAGCGCCAAGCCCTCTTGAAAACTTCATTGCCGCCTTTTTTTGCACCATAGAAGCAGCCGGACCAAGGGAACCAGTCGCCATTCATTTCGTTGCAGAAAGAAACAAGAAAGGGTTTCCCGAATTCTTTTGCGCCGTCACCCCAAGCGTCAATATAGGCATCCCATTTTCCAGATAGAATCTCTCTCAGCGAAAAACGATCGGGTCCTTTATTTTGATCGTAGGGTTTGTCCCATGGGGACCAGAATATGAGCGGCGTAGCACCGTGGCGGTCGATGAGTGCGAGATTCTTTTTAGGGAATGTTTGTTCTCCCCAGTAACTCGACGAAGCGATGATCGCCGGGCGCTTGCCTGCGAGTTTCTCAAAATCCTCAATGCCCTCGAGGGTGACAGCGTCCTCCGTTTCGCCGAAGTCCATGTAGGCACCGAATAAAACCCCTTTTTGCTCCTTGGTGTTTCCCTCAATCGGAGAGGTCTTGCCTTGAGAGGGAAGGTAAAACAGAAGGAGGATTGCTAAGAGTTTTTTCATGGTATTGAGACGCTTGCGGATCGCTGAAGCTTGCCCCATCCGACCCAGGCACCGCGCATCGCATGGAGAAGGGATTTCCAGACTACATATCCCAGCAAGGGACGGTATAAGAATCGTTGTGGGATAATGCGAAGGGCTTGTATTACGGGCAATCCTTCCATCTTCAGGGCCGCGGCAGCAACCACCACATCGCATAGGATAAAGGCGAGGAAATAGGGCAGAATCGCGCCGACACGACCCATGAGCATTGATTCAATAAAAAGCACATCGATGGCAGGAGAAAAGGCGACTAGCACAATTTGGAAAAACAAGATTCCCGGGAGACTCAGAAATCCAAGCGCCTTGTAGCGCGGATTGAAAAGGATGTCGGCGTGTTTGAAAACGCATTGGAGTGTTCCGTAGGCCCAGCGAAATCTTTGACTCGCAAGGGCGGAAAACGTTTCAGGAGCTTCCGTGTAGGCGATGGCTTTGGGCTGGTATTCCACGCGGTATCCCGTTTTGTGAATGGCAAGGGTGAGGTCGGTGTCTTCCGCAAGGGTTTCGTATGAAAAACCACCAGCGGCTAGGATTGTCTTACGGCGTATGGCGCTGATCGCTCCTGGAGCAACGGTGATGCAGTTCCATGTCGCATAGGCTCGGCGATCAAGGTTAAATCCGCAGATGTATTCCAAGTCTTGGCAACGTGCGAGGAATGTGGAGCGATTGCCCACGCGGGCATGACCGGAAACCGCGCCAATCCGATTGTTCTCAAATGTACCTGCTAAAATGGCGACCGCATGGCGGTCAAATTGCGTGTCCGCATCGGCAAAGATGAGGATTTCGTTTTTGGTTTCATCAACCCCGCGTTGGAGCGCGTAGGCTTTTCCTAAGTTTGGCTGCCGAACCACTCGCAGTCTTGAGTCATTCAAAGACTCAACTGCTTCGACGGTTTGATCGGTGGAACCATCATCGATCACAACCACCTCGACAGGGCCCTCATATTCCGAAGCCAAAAGAGACTTGATGGTTTTGGCGATGACCTTTTGTTCGTTGTAGGCGGGAATAATGACTGAGACCGCTGGAAGGTAACCTTTGGAGCAGGGTGGGGGGGCTTTATGCCAACGGGCGAGGATGATCACAAGAATGGTCCGAGCCACCACTAATGCTGTGCTGCAAACGATAAACCAGTGAAGAAACGATTGAAAAACGCGAAGAATCTGAAAACCAATTCCGCTGCTGAAAAGATGGAATGTCGTCTTTTCATCTGTCATCGGGGGCATGATCTTATGCGGATCCAAGTCCAGTAATTGACTGAGGCTCACGACCTGGTCACCGCGTTCATGAAGGTAGTCGAGTATAGATGGAAGAGCCTCTAGTGTGGCGGAGCGATCGCCCCCACCATCGTGAAGAAGAATGATGTTTCCCTTGGGGCGTTCCCTTTTGATGCGCGACAAAAGTTCCTCTTTGTCGATGTCCTGCCAGTCACGGGGATCGATTTTTTCCAAGATAGTCATGTATCCGAGAGCTTGGGCGACGCCGATGGGAACGAGTTCCTCGAGTTTCGAGGGATGCGAGTCTGCGTTGTAGGGGGGCCTGAAAAGTGTGGTCGATACCCCAGTGAGGGATTCGATGAGCCGTTGGGTGGCATTGAGTTCAAGTCTAATGATAGAGGTGGGTGTCTCGGCGAGATTAGGGTGGGTGAACGAGTGGTTGCCTATCTCATGGCCTTCCGCGACGATTCTTCTTATGAGATCGGGGTAGAGTTCCGCCTCTTGCCCCACGATAAAAAAGACGGCTTTGACGCCCCTTTCCTTGAGGATGTCGAGGATCCCGGGTGTCCAGTCGGGATCTGGGCCGTCATCGAAGGTGATCGTGACGCGATCCGGCGAAGTGGCACTTAATCTAAACAGGGTGGGGTAGGCCGGCGGTGCTAAATATTTACAGGAAATAGTACCATCCGGGGTATCTGAAAACTGTCGGCGTCCATCTGTTGTCGTTGGATCGAGACTGACAACTTCGCCGTAGCCGATCGAGGTGATCGCCTCCATGTTGGGGATGGTTTCCGTGAAGTCCGAAGCTGTGGTTGGGCCCTCTTTGGCAATGACTTTCCAGATGGAGGGGTCTTCCCCTCCCATGTGGCTTAGCATCAATCCAGCGAAACCGAATTCGCGAGCGGAATTCCAGTGATTCGCAAAACTGGTGGCATCCAGAAACCAAACCTCATGTTCCTTGTTGTCGTAAAAATAAGAAAAAGTGGCGTTCTTCTCGGGGTCGGTGAATCGTAAATCTTGGCACCCGGCATTCCCTGCGCGGCTCATGGCATCCGGAAAGGAAATCTCCTCGGCCTCCGTACTGCCGACCACCCAATCCATTCCATGGCAACCTAGGGAAGCGATCCACTGTTCGGGTTTGCTGCAATTATTGATCACTTGCAACCACCCATCCACCCAGTCGTTTGAAGCGATCGGGCCCGGTTTATCTGTCTCCCCATTTTGATCATGCAGCAAAGCAATGAACCTTCCGACGTGGGGAGCTAGCTTTTCAAAATCCCAATTCGAAAATGAAGCATCCATGGTGATGCACAACCATGTTTCGAGTCCTTCCGACTTGAGTTCAGTTGCTATTTCGGCAACGAAGGTCGACAACTCGTTGTCTGATCCCGCATCCACCTCCTCCCAGTCGATCACCACGCCGCTCGCTTTGACTTTTTTAAGGCGATTCAAAAGATCGATGATGAAATCCTTTTTCTCTTCCGCTCCAGCTTGGGACAAATACTCGACTCCTCCGGGGATGCGGTTGCTGCCATCGAGATTCGAGAGGACGGGCATCAACTTCATCGTCGCCATTTCCGAAATCCGATCCAAATTGGAGTCAGCATCCTCTTGGATTCCCTCTGCTGCATCCGTGAATGACAGGTATTCCGGGCAAAGATGTGTGAGCAGCTCTTTGTGTTTCTCGAGGGAACGGAAAGCCGCGTCATCCCAACCATAAAAGAAAGCCGATCGAATCTCGGGGGCGCCATGGGAGGGTTTTAAAACGGGGGCGGCTTGATTTTTATCCAGCATTCGCTGGAGGGCCCGATCTACTTGATGCTCTCGGGGAAGTTTGAGGCTCTGATCGTGACTGCGGATCTTTGACTTGATACCCTTGAATGAATCCGGTTGGTCGATAAACGGCGCAACAAAAAGGGAAAAAATGAACAAACTCAGCCCGATTATGGTGAGAAAAATGCCGACTGTCGCAAGCAATTTGAACCTAGGCCAGCGACTGCCCCTCTCATCATGGAAGATAAATCCTTGTTTACGCACAACGAATCAGCGCGAGTGGGCGAATTCACAAGAAACGGGAAGCGAATCTGAATGGGCCTTGATGAGGGTTTTTAACATAAATTACCCAATCACCACCTGTGACTGGTAACGAGTTAATGATGCACACGAAAGAAATGGCATTTCAACAGCAAAAATGAAACCTGAACGGGTGGGAATCTGTTTGACACCGGCATGCTGTTTCTTTGATAACGACGGCCACTTTGACTTGCCCGATGTTACGTTCTTTTGGATTTGCGCTGTTATTTTGCGCGATGTTTGCCATCGCTGGCGGACATCTTTTCGTCCTTCAGTCGGTTGCTTGGGCGAACATGATTCTTGTTTACTCTCAAAAGTCCGGACTTGTTGAAGGTGTCACGAAGACATTCAGCGGTTCCGCCCCGTGTAAGCTTTGCAAAGCTGTGGATGCGGGACAGGGAGATCAGTCCAAAATTCCCTCATCCATCAAAGCGGATAAAAAAATCGAGGGATTGGCATTGGATTGGTCTTTTGTCATCAGGATCCCGTTTCCTCGTCATTTCACTTATCCCCATCCCTCGGACGACCCCTCTTCGTCTTGTGCTCAGGAACCGCCGCAACCGGTTCCTATTTTCATTCTCGGCTGATCTTCTCAAATCCTGATTCCAGGCTTCTTTGTCGTTATACGCGCTAGCAGTGGTTTCGGCTTTTCCTATTGACATGTACCCGCGTGCGGTCTGTTAGCCCTTTTTCTGTATTACCTATTATAACATATGTTTTATTATCAATTGATTGCTATTACTTTTGCCCTTGCGTTCAGCGTTTCGCTGGGGGGGGCACAATCCATCCCTGGCCCTTCCCCATCTGCTGAATCGGCTCAGGTTCTTCCTGAAACGGTCATTACCGCTGAGGGCGAATCGCTCACGAGTCCCTCGTTAGAAAAGCTCCGAGAGCGGAACGCGAATGTTCCCGGTGGGGCCGAAGTGATCGACGCCGAGAGCTACAAAAAAGGTCGCGCCACAACACTCAAGGACGCCCTGGATTATGCCCCTGGGGTTTTTATCCAGTCCCGTTTCGGTGCCGAGGAATCGCGCCTTTCAATCCGAGGCTCTGGCATCCAACGCACCTTCCATGGCCGCGGTTTGAAGCTTCTTCAGGATGGGATTCCCGTGAATCTCGCTGATGGGGGATTTGATTTTCAAGTCATCGAGCCGCTTTCAGCGAAGGCGGTTGAGGTGTTTCGAGGCGCGAATGCTTTGGAGTATGGCGCCACGACGCTCGGTGGGGCGGTGAACTTTCTGTCTCGAACGGGTCATGATGCGCCACGCATCTCCGCTTTATTCGAGCATGGCAGCTACGAGAGTTACCGATCGCAGGTCGCTGCGGCTGATGTGGCGGGTCCGATCGACTACTATGCCAGCCTCTCGCTTTTTTCGCTAAATGGATATCGCGAGCACAGCAAACAAGCCAACCAGCGCCTATTCTCGAACTTCGGTTACCAGTTTCATCCAGATCTTGAAACCCGATTCTACTTCACCTACGCCAAAACTGATTCGGAACTGCCGGGAAACATCACGAAGGCCCAACTGAATGAGGATCCCACGAAGGCGGCTCGAAGTGGAGTCAGGGTTTTCGATTACATTGATAGCGATTGGAAACGGGATTTTGAGCTTTTACGGATCGCGAATAAGACGAGTTGGAGAGATGGAGATCACCGATTATCCGTGGCCACTTATTGGTCACGCAAGGATCTGCAGCATCCTATTTTGTTTGTCATTGATCAGCTTACGAACGATTTTGGCGCAGGTTTACGTTACGATTTCCTAGGTGATGTCGCCGATCATAAAAATCGCTTTACCTTAGGCTTCAATCCTTCATGGGGTGTTACGAATGACGATCGTTTCGACAATGTGCGCGGCAAATCCGGGGCGAAGCGCGCTGAAATGTCTCAATTTGCAAGCAACTTGGATTTATATGCGGAAAACCAATTCTGGATTACCAAAAAAACGGCCATCTCACTTGGAAGTCAGATCAGCTACGCCCAGCGCACAATAGAAAACGACGCGGTTGGAACCAATGCCGCCTATAACAATGAGCAGGATTGGTGGGGATTCAGTCCTAAACTTGGCTTTCTCGTTGAGCCAACCAAGAACACGCAGATTTTCAGTAATGTCAGTCGCAGCTTTGAGCCTCCATCGTTTGGGGAATTGGTTGGCTCAAACCTCTCGGGATTTCCGAATTTCACTCTCACCGACACACCCGCCAAAGACCTCGAGGCCCAAACGGCGACCACCATTGAAATCGGAACCCGTGGACGCAGTAAATATGCCACTTGGGATTTGGCTTATTACTACTCGTGGTTGGAAAACGAGTTGATGGAGTATGAAGTGGCTCCTGGAGTTAGTTCGACAGTGAATGCTGGCAAAACGACGCACCAAGGCATCGAGTTGGGTGGTTCCTACGATATCCTTCACGATATCTTTAAAAAGGAATC
>CAIWSO010000348.1 GCA_903915315.1 uncultured Spartobacteria bacterium
CGGTTTTCATCCTCATGTGTAAGGCCGTTCCCGTTCATCCTCCCTTCTAAAGCCGCGGTGAAAGGCTCTTTATTGATCCACTCGGGCTTCGTCGGCGCCAATTCCTTCACTCGATTAAGGGCGAAAGCGAACTGGATGTAGATGGGTTGTTCGCAGATCAAGGTTCCATCGTTGTCAAAAACAGAGATGCGTTGATCCCTCGGTAGGTAATCTGGAGAGCCCTCGGTGGTGGTTCTCTCAACAAAATTCAAAATTTCTCTTTTCGCAGCTGTATCGTTCCACGAAGGCAGTTCATTGCAGAATGCAGCCCCTATACCCGTTACAAGGACAAAAAGAAATGTGCCAAGTCTGAAAAGAGAATTTTTTAAGTTCATTCATGCCATTTGAAGTGATCCTCTTTACATAGATCAAGGGGTATAATGTAAAAAAACAGATGCTTTTCAAATGCGATATGGGAGAGAGAAAACCACATTTTCACATGGAGGTTCATTTTTCCAAGGCACGCCGAAATCCGCATTGGTCCTGAGGAGGCTCATTCTGTAAAAGTTGTTGCCGAGTTGCCTCGTGCGCTCAGATCCTCCGCGTCCTATAATCGGAACTCCCTCCATTTTGTCGCATTTTATTTTTTTACTTTGGGGCCAGCCCATTTAGTCTCTGGTTCGATATGAAAACACTCGTCACTGGCTCCTCCGGCCTGATCGGTTCCGAGGTCTCGCTTTTTTTTGCCCGTCAGGGCTGCACCATTCACGGGGTGGACAACAACCAACGTGCCGCTTTTTTTGGTCCGCAGGGCGACACGCGGTGGAATCAAACCCGACTGCAAAATGCGATCCCCGGATTTCAGCATCACGAGGTGGATATTCGCGACCGCCAAGGCGTTCTCGAACTCGTGGCGAGCGTGAAACCGGACATCATCATTCACACTGCGGCGCAACCCTCCCACGACCGCGCGGCAGCGATCCCATTCGATGACTTCGACACGAATGCCGTCGGCACCCTTAATATGCTCGAAGCCGCCCGGCGCGCTTGTCCGGAGGCGCCGTTTGTCCACATGTCGACGAACAAAGTCTATGGCGACCGCCCGAATTCGATCACTCTGAGCGAACTCGAGACGCGTTGGGATTACGCCGATCCAAACTACGAACATGGTATTGCGGAGAGCTTCTCCATCGATCAATCGAAACACTCGCTTTTCGGTGCCTCGAAAGTGGCGGCTGATGTAATGGTGCAGGAATACGGGCGTTATTTCAATATGCCGACCTGTTGCCTGCGCGGCGGTTGCCTCACCGGTCCGAACCACACTGGCGTCGAATTGCACGGCTTCCTTAGCTATCTCGTGAAGTGCAATCTCGAGGGCCGCGAATACAAGGTTTTTGGATACAAAGGCAAGCAAGTGCGCGACAACATTCACAGCGAAGATGTCGCCCGTTTCATGTGGGAATTTTGCAAAGCCCCCCGAGTCGCCGAGGTATATAATCTGGGAGGCGGGAAGGCGAATTCCTGCTCGATTCTGGAGGCCTTTGCGATAGCCGAATCTTTCACTGGGAAAAAACAAGTTCATACCTACGTGGATGAAAACCGCATCGGCGATCACATCTGCTACTACAGCGACCTGCGCAAAATGCGTGACCACTATCCCAACTGGGACATCACCATTAGTCTCCCTGAAACCATTCAGCAAATTGTGACCGCTTGGCGCACGCGGCTCTGATTCTGGACCCAACGAACCCAAATTGAAAATCCTCGTCACAGGCATTTGCGGTTTCGCGGGATCGGTGCTCGTCCGCTCCCTCCTTTCGTCCCGCACCAACTTGTCGATCTTCGGCATCGACAACCTTTCCCGCAAAGGAAGCGAAACCAACATCGAACCTCTTCGTGGGCTGGGATGCGATATCCGCATCGGCGACGTGCGCGACGTTTCGCATCTGGATTCTCTTCCCGACTGCGACTGGATTCTAGACTGCGCCGCGAATCCCAGTGTGCTTGCTGGAGTGGACGGCTCATCCAGCCGCGACCTCGTAGATCAAAACCTCTACGGCACGGTCAACCTCCTCGAACTTTGCAAAAAATGGAATGCCGGATTCACGCTCCTGTCCACGAGCCGCGTTTATTCGATCGCCGCAATGGCTTCACTGCCGATGGCGAAATCGGCCTCCCGGTTTGAAATGCCATCAACAGCAACCGGACCCGGTTGGTCGCATTCTGGAATCACGGAAGATTTTTCGACACAGCCTCCCATCAGCCTCTACGGAAGCACGAAGCTCTGCTCGGAATGGCTCGCCTTGGAATACGGCGAGGCGTTTGGTTTTCCTGTTTGGATCAATCGTTGCGGCGTCCTTGCCGGCGCTGGGCAATTTGGAAAAGCCGACCAAGGAATTTTTTCTTATTGGATTCACAGTTGGATGGCTGGCCGGCCTCTTCGCTACATCGGATTCGGCGGATCC
>CAIWSO010000349.1 GCA_903915315.1 uncultured Spartobacteria bacterium
ACCCCAAAGTCTAGTAACCCAGTATAGACAGATCCTTTTTTGATTCCACCGGTCGTATTACCCCACACCTCGGCAGTGTATCCGGCAAAGAGTTCAACGCCGTTTTCGCAGCACTTTGACCTCGCTCCTGCCCACTCACCAGTGACGGTGTTTCTTTGCATAATGGGAAAGGCTTCCGCATCACCCTGTGGTGTTTCTGTGGCCCGGACGATGCTCAAAACAGAGAAGAGCGCCGCAAGAGTTGATAGAAGGAGCCGTGGATTGAAGAGAGCCATTTAGCGAGACTTTCCTTGGATGGGCGACCTTGTCAATCACATGGGCAGGCGCTTGCAATACGAGTTGCTTCTTGTTTTTGCCAAGGATACGTCACTGGTGATAGGATGATGCACTTTGAAAAACGTCATCCATTGGTTCCGAAGGGATCTCCGAGTCACAGATAATACGGCACTTGATGCAGCGGTGCGATCATCTGAAAACGTAACGACCGTTTACATTCTCAGTGATTGGAAAAAAAATCACCGATGGACGGGACCGAACCGTCAGCACTTTCTTTGCGGGTGCTTGTCATCGTTGGCGGGGGACTTGGCCGAGATCGGAGGGCGACTAGTGATTCGGCAGGGTGATGCCGTCGCAGAACTCGAGAAGTTGGCCATCGAGACCCGTGCCGAGGCGATATTTTTCAATCGTGATCCAGACCCTTACGGCCGAGGCGTCGAGGATCGGCTTGAAAAAATGGGTGCCCGTATCGGTATAGCTATTCGCTCATTCAAGGATGTCGCCATCCATGAGCGGGACGAGGTCTTAACTGGGGGAGGGGATCCTTTTCGCGTATTCACACCCTATTCCAAAGCTTGGGCCAAGTTGGCGAAGCCTCCTGTGGCTAAGCGAATCCAACGAATGCAGTCGCCATCGGGTATTTTCTCCCTTCCGCTTCCCGAGAATGCGACATGGGAATTGCCGTCAGCGGCAGGGGGAGTTCTCGAGGCTGGTGAAAAAGCGTCCCGCCTGCGCATGAGCGCTTTTCTCGATTCTGGTCTGGCTCGGTATGGAGCGATGAGAAATATTCCGTCCGGTCGCACAACTTCCCGGCTTTCACAGGATCTCCGTTTTGGGTTGATTTCAATTCGGGAGCTTCATCGTGCCACTTTAGATAAAATGGAAACGCTCGATGCAGTTGGGCGTGATAGTGCGGCAACGTATGTTTCCGAGTTGGTCTGGCGCGAATTCTATATGCAGGTTCTCTGGAATTTTCCCGGTGTTCTCGATGAGGAATTCAATGCGAAATATCGGGGTATGGTTTGGCCTGGAAAGAGGGAGAACTTCCAACGTTGGTGCGATGGGCTAACGGGTTTTCCTATTGTGGATGCGGCTATGCGGGAACTCCGCGAAACCGGATTCATGCACAACCGTACGCGCATGATCACCGCCATGTTCCTCACAAAGGATCTTCATCTGGACTGGCGGATGGGGGAGATGTGGTTCATGCAAACTTTGGCGGACGGGGAGATCGCCAGCAATAACGGGGGGTGGCAGTGGAGTGCCGGCACTGGAGCCGATGCTGCCCCGTATTTTCGAATTCAAAACCCATGGAGTCAATCCAAGCGCTTTGACCCAGATGGGGTCTATATCAAAACCTGGGTGCCCGAGTTGCGAAATGTGGATTCGTCGAAATTCATGGATCCTCCCGCACCGGGAATGCGTCTCGCGCCAGGCTATCCTTCGCCCATCGTCGATCACTCCGCCGCTCGTGATATCACACTCGATCTCTTTAAATTAGCTGCGGCACGTTAACGGGAATCTCTTCCGCCTATCCACTCATCATGTCCCAAGCTTTGCCTATTTATGATTTGGATGAAGAGATTATCGAGACGCTCAAGCTTGGAAATCGCTTGATCCTACAGGCGCCGACAGGTTCCGGAAAATCCACCCAGGTTCCGCAAATCCTTCTCGATGGGGGATTGCTTGGGAATGGGCAGTGCATCATTCTGCAACCTCGTCGTTTGGCCGCACGAATGCTGGCGGCGCGGGTTGCGGAGGAACGCGGAGTCCGTCTCGGCGGGGAGGTCGGATATCGCATTCGCTTGGACAATGTCTCCTGCTGCGATACGCGTATTCTTTTTGTAACGGAAGGGATTTTGCTGCGTCAAATGCTTGCCGATCCGACATTGGTCGGTGTTTCGACGCTTGTTTTCGACGAGTTTCACGAACGTCATCTTCATGGTGATATCACTCTCGCGCGAGCGCTTGATTTGCAGGAATCCAGCCGCCCGGATCTCAAGATCGTTGTGATGTCAGCGACCCTCGACGGGGCCGAACTGGAGGAATATTTGAAGCCTGCCGTGAGTCTTCGGTCCGAGGGACGGGTCTTTCCTGTGGAGATTGAGCATCTCGATCATGAACCCAAGGATGATCCTGTGTGGGAACTTGCTTCGGATGCCGTCGCGGCGCACATCGATAAAACGGAGGGCGATGTTTTGGTTTTCATGCCGGGGTCGTATGAGATTCAGCGAACCATTCGCGAGTTGCAGGGGCGTCTTGGGAGTCGGTGCGAAATCCTTCCGTTACATGGAGAGTTAACTGCAGCCGAGCAGGACAAGGCCGTGAATCGTTCCCGTGGGAAAAAGATCATTGTTTCGACGAATGTGGCTGAAACCTCGCTCACGATCGACGGGATCACGCTAGTTGTGGATTCCGGTCTCGCGCGCATGGCCAGATACGATTCCAACCGAGGTATCAATACGCTCCTCATCGATAAAATCAGCGATTCTTCGGCGGCCCAGCGTGCTGGGCGTGCTGGGCGAACGGCACCGGGGCGTTGCCTGAGACTTTGGACGGAGCGCGATCACTTGCGCCGTCCTCTGAGAGAGGTTTCTGAGGTGCGTCGATTGGATCTTGCGGAGACTCTTCTTACTCTCAAGGCGGCGGGGGTGCGTGATATTGAAAAGTTTCGATGGATCGAGCGTCCCGACGCTCAAGCTCTGCAGCGAGCTGAGTCACTCCTGCGCGCCCTAGGGGCATTGGATGGAACGGATGGGTCCATAACCCCTGTCGGCCGTCGGATGTTGAATTTTCCAGTTCACCCTCGCTATGCCCGGATGTTCATTGCGGCGGAGGAGCTAGGGTGTGTGCGTGCGGCAGCGCTCATTGCGGCGATCACCCAGAGTCGATCCATGCTTCTGCGTGCGGATAAAAAAATCGAG
>CAIWSO010000350.1 GCA_903915315.1 uncultured Spartobacteria bacterium
GGCGTATACTAAGGCGCCCGTACCGTAAACCGACACAGGTGGGTGGGCATAAGTGTGCCAAGGCGCGTGAGTGAAACCTCGTTAAGGAACTCGGCAATCTAGCCCCGTAACTTCGGAAGAAGGGGTGCCCAGAAATGGGTCGCAGTGAAATGGGTCAACCGACTGTTTAACAAAAACACAGCACTCTGCAAAGTTTTATGACGACGTATAGGGTGTGACACGTGACCAATGCGGAAAGATTACGGTAAGAGGTTAGCCGCAAGGCGAAGCTTCGAGCTCAAGTCCCCGTGAATGTCGGCCGTAACTATAACGGTCCTAAGGTAGCGAAATTCCTTGTCGGGTAAGTTCCGACCTGCACGAATCGTGTAACGAGTTGACCGCTGTCTCAACGAGGAGCTCAGCGAAGTTGTAGTGGCGGTGAAGATGCCGCCTACCCGCAGTAGGACGGAAAGACCCTATGCACCTTTACTGTACGCTGTCACTGTTGTTTCGATTTTATTGCTTAGCGTAAGTGGGAGGCTTTGATTTAGCTCTTTCGGGGGCTAATGAGCCGCCAATGAAACACCACCCTGTGAGATTGAAACATCTAACCTCGGCCCGTCATCCGGGCGAGGAACACTGGCAGCCGGTCAGTTTGACTGGGGCGGTCTCCTCCTAAAGAGTAACGGAGGAGTACGAAGGTTGGCTCAACCTGGTTGATAATCAGGTGACGAGTATATGGATATAAGCCAGCTTAACTGCGAGACCTACAAGTCGAGCAGATGCGAAAGCAGGTCCAAGTGATCCGGTGGTTTAATGTGGAATTGCCATCGCTCAACGGACAAAAGGTACGCTAGGGATAACAGGCTGATCCTGCCCAAGAGCTCATATCGACGGCAGGGTTTGGCACCTCGATGTCGGCTCATCACATCCTGGGGCTGGAGAAGGTCCCAAGGGTCCGGCTGTTCGCCGGTTAAAGTGGTACGCGAGCTGGGTTCAGAACGTCGCGAGACAGTTCGGTCCTTATCCACTGTGGGCGCAGGAGATTTGAGGGGTTCAATCCTTAGTACGAGAGGACCGGGATTGACAAACCTATGGTGATCCAGTTGTTTCGTCAGAAGCACCGCTGGGCAGCTATGTTTGGAAAGGATAAGCGCTGAAAGCATCTAAGCGCCAAGCCTCTCCCAAGATGAGATCTCCCTGAAGAACCGTGGAAGACCACCACGTTGATAGGTTGCAGGTGTAAGCGCAGTAATGTGTTCAGCTTAGCAATACTAATGTTCGTTCGGCTTTTTTCTTCTATTCTTTACTTTTATTAGAAAATTCTATTTTCCCCTAATATGCGAGTTTCAGAGATCAGTGCTCATTTCAAGCACCGCTCTTTTACCAATTATACTATGCAATGAAAAAAATCAGTGTCACCAGACACACGGCAATTTAGGGCTTACTCTTACAGCCCATTCCCGAAGTCTGGTGATCCCGCGCAGTGGTACCACCCGTTCCCATTCCGAACACGGAAGTGAAACGCTGCTGAGCCGATGGTAGTGCTTCTATAGGTTGTGCGAGAGTAGGTCATTGCCAGTATTACGCCCGGTGTCTTGGAAACAAGGCACCGGGCCTTTTTTTTGCACCAAATTCCACTTCAAAAAAATCGCAGTCTTTTAGGTGTTTTTGCCCCCGTTGTGTGCAAAAAAAAGTGCGTCAGGCGCTCTCTCCTTAGGGCGCTTCAGAATAGAAGCGTTCCACCCGCCGTCCGATTCCAGTGAGAATGTCCCACGCAATAGTGCCAGATTTATCGGCCAATTCTTGGGCATCAATCGACATGTTGCCATCATTCCCAATGAGCGTGACCACATCACCGAGCTTTATATCGGGGACATCGGTTATGTTCACAACGATCTGGTCCATTGTGATGCGTCCAATGATATCACATTTTTTCCCATGTATCAAAATTCCAACCCCCTGCCCAGAGGCTTGACGCGGATACCCGTCCGCATAGCCGACTGGGATAACGGCTGTGCGAATAGGGGTTGATGAGATATAAGTGCGGCCATAGCTAACACCTGCACCGGCAGGGAGATCTTTTAATAAAACAATCCTGGCCTTCCAGGCGAGAGCGGGACGTAAGGCGGTGGAAAAAATCGGTATCGGCGAGGATCCATAAAGCATGAGACCGGGGCGAACGATATCGCCTGCGAATTCGGGAAGGGTGAGTATGCCTGCACTATTAAGGCTATGGAGCTTGGCCGTGGGCGCTATCTCATGAAGGGTTCGCGCCAGTTTCGTAAAACTCGTCAACTGTTTGGTTGTAAATGCCGTGTCTTCATCTGCAGATGGAAGATGCGTTGAGATACTGTGAACTTCTATGCCGGGCACGCTGTGTAGGGATTGTAAATCGGAAATGGCAGCGTCACTCCAGCAGCCGATACGGCCCATTCCGGTATCGATTTTAAAGTTGATGCGCACTGTTCCAAACCGAGAAAAAGCTTCCGCTTCCGCTGCGCTGGAGACAGTGACAATGTGATTGGCTCTGACGGCCTCGCGACGTTCACCGGGCAGACAAGGGCCGAGCAGCATGACGTCATTTCCATCCGAAACAGTTTGGATCTCGGCGGCCTCATGCAAATTAGCGACGCCAAAAATTGTTTTTGGACTGGCCAGTGTTCGTACGGTTTCACGCGCGCCATGGCCATAGCCATTGGCTTTGACGACGGCAAGAATGGTAGGGGAGGGACCGATGCGTTGCCTGACGAAATCATGATTGGCGCGGATGGCGCCGAGATCCACTTCGGCCCAAGTACGCAAACTTTCAGGAACGGAAAAAATCGGCATGAGTGAGAAGAAGTGGAGGTAAGGAGGTTCGAACTCCTGGCCTCGTCATTGCGAACGACGCGCTCTACCAACTGAGCTATACCCCCATCTTTGAACCGCTATTACTTTAACTGGCATTTGGTTTAATCAAGCAACAAAAAACGATCCACACGGAGCCGGTGTCTTATTTTTTTTCAATGAGCGCATAGGCGTTGTGGTTATGAATGGATTCAAAATTTTCTGCCTCGGCGCGATACCAGAGGATGTTGGGATCTGCATCGCAGCGGAGGGCCACATTTCGAACCAGATCTTCGACGAAAACTGGGTTCGCATACGCTTGTTCGGTCACATGCTTTTCATCCGGGCGCTTGAGGAGGCTGAATAGCTCCGCGCTGGCTGATTCCTCGCATAGACGAACCATATCTTCGATCCACATGGGCTTCGTGCAGCGAACGGAAAGAGTCACGTGCCCGCGCTGGTTGTGGGCACTGTTTGTGCTGATGGCCTTCGAGCAAGGGCAGAGGGTGGTAACCGGAACGGTCGTGGTGACAACAAAATCGAGCACGCCTTTGGTGAGGGTCGCGCGGAAGACGACATTGTAATCAAGGAGGCCAGAGGCCCCGCTGACGGGAGCCTTTTTCTCCAGAAAAAAAGGAAACTCAATATCCAGATGAGCGCAGTCGCTTTCAAGTCGACGGGCGGTTTGCTCAAGGATGTCGCGAATGTTTTCCACGTGCACCATAGGACCGTGGGCGCTGAGTGTCTCAATGAAGCGGCTCATGTGGGTCCCTTTGAAGTGGTGGGGAAGATCGACCGTCAGTTGGATGGTGGCCACGGTGCTTTGGGTGGCATGGTGCTTATCTCGAACCTGCATAGGATACCGCAGGGATTTGATCCCCACTCGGTCAATGGCCAACTTCCGGTCGTCGCTTTCGCTTTGGGTGTCTTTCAACATGTGAAGGTGATTTTGTGCGACACGTCTTCGCATCGAAAGCCAAAAAAAATCGTGCGGCTTATCGGGGATTGGTTTTTAGTGGTTTCCATGGCAAACAACTTGTTCGATTTATCCGATGAAGTCGCTGTAGTGGTGGGCGCCACAGGTGTCCTAGGTGGCGGTATGGCCGTCGCACTGGCATCAGCTGGAGCTCGTGTTGTTGTCTCAGGGCGGAGTGTCGAGCGGGGAAATGAAAAGGTGCGTGAAATCACGAAGGCGGGAGGCCGGGCGATCTTTTTCCAAACCGATGCCACCGACCGCGAGAGTCTGATGGATTTGCTGGATTTCACCGCAGACACATTCGGGATTCCGAGTGTGCTCGTGAATGCCGCCGGCGGTAATGATGCCAGCGTGACGGTCACACCCGAAAATCCGTTTTCTGAAATCGCCGTTGAGGATTGGGTGGCCAACTTTGATTTGAACCTCATCGGTGGGGCACTCCTTCCCTGCCAAGTGATTGGGGCCGCCATGGTGGAAGCTGGCCGGGGTAGTATTATCAATATCGCCAGCGTTTCTGCCCACTTGCCGCTTTCTCGAGTGGTGGCTTATTCCTCGGCCAAGGCCGCCGTTCTTAATCTCACTCAATTTCTCGCACGGGAATGGGCTCCGAGCGGAGTGAGGGTGAATTCGATTACGCCTGGATTTTTTCCGGCTGAACAAAACCTGCGCCTTTTATTCAATCCCGATGGCACTACGACGCCTCGCGCTGCAGCGATCCTCGGTCACACACCCATGGCGAGATTTGGCGATGCGGATGAACTCTCAGGAGCCGTGATTTTTCTCGCCAGTCCCCAAGCCAGTTCTTTCGTGACGGGTTCAGATATACGCGTCGATGGGGGCTACATGTCGCAGACGATTTAAACGTTTAGTCCGGGTTCCCGTTTCTCTCTTGGGCGCGCAGGGCTTGATGTGGCGCGCGGGTGAGAGTATATATTTCGGCGCTCCTCTTGTATGTCCGTAAAAACTGAAAAAGATCTCCCTGAATTCCATCGCTCCACATGGCTCAAGGCGATGAGTGCCATGCAGCTCAAAAATTACGGTTATACGATCCAACTTTTGCAGACTGTTCTTAAAAGCCATCCGGAATTCCTTGCCGGTCGCCAGATCGTCCGTAAGGCGAGCATCGCTAAAAATCCTGGGAAAAAAAGTTTACTCGGGGGGCTTTCCCTTGGTTCCTTTTCAGGGCATAAAATCCAGGGACAAATCAAAAAAGACCCTCTCGCAGCCATTGAGGCGGTGGAGAAGTTCTTGGAAAATGATCCGACCAGCACGCAGTTCAACATGATGCTGCATGATGCCGCCATCGAGGCGAAGCTTCCAGAGGTGGCCGCATTTGCTCTTGAGACCATTCTCGATGCCTCGCCAAAGGACATCAAGATTATGCACCAGTTGGCCCGTCATTGCATGCAGCACGGCGATGCCGCGAAGGCCTCGGATATTTATCTTAAAATCATCGGCATTGCGCCCAACGACCTTGCTGCAGTGAAGGGCGCTAAGGATGCCGCTGCGGCTTCATCGATGCAGAGCGGCGGTTGGGACAAAGAGGAGACGACCTACCGGGATCTCATCAAAGACAAGGGGGAGGCTGTTGCTCTGGAGCAACAATCCCGCGTGGTTCGGAGCGAGGAAATGATCGACAATCTTCTCGCCGATCTTCATGTCAAGGCGGAGGCGGAGCCGAGTTCGGTGGATACCGCCCGCCGCATTGCTGAGCTCTACGAGCAGAAAGAGGATTGGGACAATGCGACAAATTGGTTCAACTATGCCGCCGCCCTAACGAACAATTCGGACTTCGCGCTCGTTCGCAAAGCCTCGGATCTCCGGGTGAAGCAGTTCGACCATGCCATTGAGGCTCGCCGTGCCATCGTTGCCAGTCATCCCGATACGCCTGAGGCGGAGCAATACGCTGCCGAGATGGAAGACCTTCTCACCCAGAGATCGGAGATCATGCTCCAGTCGGCCCGTGCGCGTGTGGAGCAAAACCCGACGGATCTTCAATCCCGCTTCGAGTTGGGTGAGATTCTTCATTCCCTTCACATGTATCAGGAAGCGATCCCTGAACTTCAACGGGCCCGCCAAAATCCGAACGTACGCATCCGGGCAATCAGTCTCCTTGGCCAATGCTTCACGGCCCGCTCCATGCTCGACCTCGCGGCAAAGACTCTTTCTGACGCCGCGACCGAACTGGTGGCCATGGACAACGTGAAAAAAGACATCGTTTATAACCTTGGCTTGGTTTACGAAAAAATGAATCTCACGGACAACTCGATTGCCTGCATGAAGCAGATCTATGAGGTGGATTATGGTTATCGGGACGTTGCCGCACGTGTTGAGGGCTCGTATTAGTTGGTTAAGTTCGCTGCAGTTTCTACCGAGGGATTTTACTCAGAGGATTCTGGTTTGCCCGAAAACGAGAGTGGGATAAAGTTTCGCACGTGGCACTCCCATCAGGCATCACCGTTCGGCAATATGAATCACGCGATCGCGAGGTGGTTCGGCGGCTTTGTTGTGAAACGGGTTTTCTGGGGAAGGCGATTGATCCCGTCTTTGAGGATCGGGAACTTTTTGCGGATTATTTAACGGCCTACTACACGGATATCGAGCCTGAGGCCGCTTTTGTGCTGGAGCAAAACGGTATAGTCAAAGGCTACTTGCTCGGTTCACGTCGCCCCCAGCGCCAGCAATTCGATGGGTTTTTTCAAAACCTCCGTCTTTTTTTCATCGGGATGAGCCGATACCCGCGCTACAATGCGGCCACGCGCGCCTTCATTCGCTGGA
>CAIWSO010000351.1 GCA_903915315.1 uncultured Spartobacteria bacterium
CGACCCTTTTTCTGACACTGGCTGCGGCCTTAGCTGTCGTCCATTCCCGAGAAGATATCGGTGGCGCTTGGTATTTCGCGGCAGCCTTCCTGACTCTTGCGGTGCTCTTTCGATATGAAGCGGTTCTTTTCTCACTAGGTTTGTGCTTCTATCTGCGGCGACCGATCTTTGAAAAAGAACGCCGGGCACTCATCGCTTTGGCTGGGCTGCTTTTATTGCCGATGATGATCTTGTTGGCTCCGCTGGCTTGGAATGCCGCTTTGGGGTGGGTGCCTATTGCCGGCGGGACTTTACAGACCCTCTGGTTGCCCCGCTTTTCATCCTGGGGGCTCGGGTTGACTGAGTTCTTTAGGTTGTTTTCATTTGGCATGGGCGTGGTGATCCTGGGCGGCTTCATTGGGTTGTGCAGAGCTTCTAGGAAATGCGATGAATACGAGTTCCTGCTTTGCTTTTGCGGTCCTGCGTCCCTCTGGGCGCTTTATTCTTTCTATGCCGGTGGGAACATCACGACCGCTGTGTTACTATCTTGCGTTCCAATCCTGATATTCCTCGCTGCACAAGGAATCCATCGGAGATTCATGCCGGTGGCCGGTTCTGTCGTTGTGGCTCTCGCTCTTTTCTCGTCCGCATTCATGCTGCGGCAATCCGGTGTGATGCGTGGGATGTGGGCCGCGATCGCTTCGGAAATCAACATCGCGAGTCGCGATATGCCTGCGAGTGAAGGTGGAGGGTTCATGGTTGCCGAAAATGCCGATCAGGCGTCCATCCTTGCCGTTTATTTCAAGTCGAGATTGAAGACGGCCTATCCCCCGGTTTTTGTTGCTGAGTCACCGGCCATCAGTAGTCAATTTGCCCTCTGGCCTTCGTACGCCGATTTTATCGAGTCCGACAAGCCGGCGGATGAGTTTTTCACTGAACAAAAGGGAATCAATCCCTTCGTTGGACGAAATGCGTTGTTTCTTGGTTCCGAGCTTCCACAAACGATTCGGGGAGCTTTTGCGGATGTGCGTTCGCTCCGCCAAATTCAACTTCCTAATGGTGGACAGTTGACTGTTTTTCTTTGTTTGGACTACCAAACTTTGCCGCTCTGATTGGGGTATGGTTTTTCACGCTCCGGCCAAGGTCAATCTGAGCCTCCGCATTCTTGGAAAGCGTGCCGACGGGTTTCACGATATCGAGACGATTATGGCGCCGCTGTCCCTTTCGGATACGCTGGATATCGAGCTGCAGGAGGGTAGTGGCGTTGATTTCACCTGTAGTGATGCCTCGTTGCCATGTGATGGCACGAATCTCGTTTGCCGTGCAGTGGATGCCTTTGCCCGGCATACCGGACGCCAATTCCGCACGCGGGTTCATTTGACCAAATACATCCCGCATGGAGCTGGGCTTGGTGGTGGCAGTAGTGATGCGGCGACTGTGCTCAAGGCCCTTGATTTGACCTTGGGGACTAGGCTTTCCATTTGCGAGTTGGAGTCCATTGCCGCGTCCCTTGGCTCGGACATTCCTTTCTTTATCCGCTCCTCCCCGTCGCTCTGTCGGGGTCGGGGAGAAATCGTCGAACCGCTTGGCATTCTTCCCAAGGCGAACATCCTGCTGGTCAAGCCCCCATTCCCTGTGCCAACGGCTTGGGCGTATCAGGCCTACAAAAATAAAACAAAGACGTCCGAAACTTTTTCCCAATGGCATGGTTCTATCGAGTTGATGAATGATCTCGAAGAGCCGGTTTTTTCCAAATATCTCGTCCTTTCCGTTTTGAAGCGTTGGCTCCTTGATCAGTCTGGTGTGCGGTGCGCAATGATGTCCGGTTCGGGATCCACTATCTTTGCGATCCTCAACGAAGATGTATTGGATCTCGAGGACCGCGTGTTGGCGTATTTTGGATCCTCATTTCTCGTGCGGCGATGCCAGCTTTTGGGGACACCTCACACGGATCATTGCTAATGGATTTTTCCGTTGAGTCTCCCCAGGAAGCAGAGGATTTCACTCTTATGCGGCGCATCGGATTGCGCGATGAAGCTGCCTTTGAGATCCTCATCGAGCGTCATCAGGCGAGGGTCATCGGAACAATTTCAAAAATGCTAGGCAGTTTTGAGGGCGCTGAGGATCTCGGCCAGCAAGTCTTCTTGCGTGTTTGGAATAGTGCCCCGCGTTATCAGGAAACGGCGAAATTCACAACATGGTTGCTCACCATTGTGCGCAATCTCGTTTTCAATGAAATCCGCAGGCGGCAGCGCACGGAATCGTTCCCAATGGAGCACAGTGATGGAACGCCTAGGGAGTTTCTTGATCCCAATGCGCGAACAGGTTCGGAGCAGTGTGGTCGGACTGAATTGCGTGAAGCGGTCGACAAGGCTATTGCCTCACTGCCCGAAGCCCAGCGCATGGCAATCATTCTCCGTCGCTATGAAGAATTACCCTACGAGGAAATTGCCGTCGTTTTGAAAACGACTGTTTCATCTGTAAAAAGCCTTCTCTTTCGAGCTCGCGAGGATTTGCGCCTGCAGTTGGCTTCCTTTCTTGCGGGGGATTGAAAAAATCGTATTGCCTCTGAAATCTCCTTGTTCGCGGCGACAAATAGATTATGAATGAAGTTGCTTTGAGAAGGTCAGCCACGTCGCGTCCTGCATCAAGAATCGCAAAACCCATCGGGTTTCAGCGAAGTTTCCTCCGCCTCCACTTTTGCGCACTCATCGCGTTTGTGATGTTTGCCCCATAACAACCAGAATCATTAATATATGCATCGTCCCGCTCCATTGGAATCCATAGATGAACAAGGTGTTTTCTTTCCCGATCTTGCGCCTAGTGGGGGAGTTTTCCCCGCTGGATTAGCTAAGAATTTCGTTCTCGATACCAACGTGCTTTTGCACGACCCGCATTGTCTGAATCGTTTTCAGAACAATCACGTTTTCATTCCTGTCGAGGTTCTCACCGAGTTGGATAATTTCAAAAACGAACAAAACGAACGCGGGGCCAACGCCCGCCGGGTGCATCGCTTTTTAAGCCAAATATTCAGCCACAAGCTTGCGAGTGTGACGGATGGTGTTCCCACGGCAGGTGGTGGATCGATTCGAATTCTGATCAACGACTCGGCGCATGCCGCTAAGCCTACTGCGGCGATGAAGCGTTTTCTGAAAATTTTTCCCGATCAGGATCGCATGGACCATCGCATCATGGCGGCGGGACTTGCCCTTCAGGAAAAGAACGCGGCCCCTACGATTCTGGTTACAAAAGATCTCAACATGCAACTCAGGGCGATGGCTATTGGTCTTCAATGTGAAGATTACCTGAGCGACAAGGTTGCAGTTCAAGATGTGGATGGGAACGAGACCCGCAGTATTCCCGTCGAAGCCCACGAACTCCAACGCTTCGGTAGCTCGGGAGTCCTCACGCTGCCTGTTGAAAGAACTGGTGCGATGGAGATCAATGAATACGTCCAACTCCAAGTGGCCGAGGGAAAGTTGCTGCCGGCTCGACATACCGCAGATGGTGTTTTTGTCCGTCTCAATATTCCATCCCATTTACAGATCCCTCGTGGAATCGATCTGCGGCCTGCCAATACAGGTCAGCAGTGTTTTTTAGACGCGCTACTCGACCCGGAGATATCGCTCATCACTTGCTATGGGAAGGCCGGAACGGGGAAAACCTTGCTTGCCGTCGCGGCGGGTCTCTTCATGACGGGCAGGCAGGAATTCAATGGAATGACGGTGAGTCGTCCCGTCGTGGCGATGGGCGACACATTAGGATTTTTACCAGGCACGCTGAATGAAAAAATGCATCCGTGGCTCCAATCGATTTATGACGCTTGTGAACTCCTGATGCCCCTGAATCCAACCAAGAACGAGGGTGGGAAGCCCCGCCCGTTCAGCGATCGAAAAAAGGATGCTGCTGTCGCGGCGACCAATGGCGCTGCGCACAATGGACATCAACATCCGATTGTGAAGCCCTATGAACAGCTCATCGAGCGCGGGCTTTTGGAAATCGAAGCCCTCTGCTACATTCGTGGTCGCTCGATTCCGAACCGTTTCTTTGTGCTCGATGAGGCCCAGCAACTCACCCCGCTGGAGGCCAAAACCGTCGTTACCCGCATGTCTCGCGGATCCAAGTTGGTGATGGTCGGTGATCCCGCTCAGATTGATAATCCCTATGTGGACAGTCGCTCGAACGGGCTTGTTTATACACGAAATCGCCTGAGAGGTCATGCCCTCACAGCCCACATTTCGCTCACCAAGGGCGAGCGCAGTCCGCTTGCCGAGATTGGCGCAAGCCGGATGTGATGGACTTTTCTCTTTTTTTCAAAAATTGTCTTTGCCCGATTCAGCTGCTGGGGGTAATTGTTCCCTATGTTGACGTTCCTCATTGCAGGTGGATCTTTGATCACCACGCTCGTTCCACCTCAGCTCCCTGATTTTCAAAATCACCTCCTGAATGGAACTCCTGTTCTTGCCAAGGAAGTTGTCTGCCGTGATCGCTGGGGGACGCCCATGATGCCAGATGGTAAGGGAGGGTACAGCCTCATTGCGCCGCCAAATCCGCAATTGATCGAGCGGAGTCTCATTCAGCCCCCCCTCACTCCAGCGCCTGTTTTTCGGCCCGGGACCAGCGCACCAGGCGCAACGGGTCTTATCGCTCCTGTGGAGGTGCCGGCGGAAGGTTCCAAATAAGCTTTGTTGAGGCATTCAATGCGCTCACATCTAGCTTGGGGGATTTGTGAGTACAGATTGTCCTAAGGGATCCTTCAATGCCCATTGGTTCGCTTTTTTCAATGCGCTGACCTTCCAGATTATCATTGGAACGCCGCTCTTTCTTTATGCGAAAAGCATAGGGGCGAGTTCCACGGTGCTGGGCCTTCTTGCTGCGGCGACGCCACTCATGACGATGCTGCAATTGCCGGCTGCAAAATACCTACCGGTTTTCGGCTATCGGCGGTTTGTCTTGATGGGGTGGGGCGCTCGGACGGTAATCATCTTTTTCGTAGCTCTCATTCCGTTGCTCGGGTTTCTGGATAATGCGACCAAGCTCACATTATTGGTTTTTTGCATTCTGGTTTTTAACATGATGCGCGGAGCGGCCTCGGCGGCATGGATGCCCTGGATAGCGCTTTTGATTCCCGAAGAGGCTCGAGCGCGGTTTTTATCGAGGGATCAAATTTTCATGTACGGCGGTTCCCTCCTCGCCTTGTTGGTTTCGGCGCTCATGATTGGCGGCGAGGTCTCCGTGTATGAGTTTTCGCTGGTTTTCCTTTTGAGTGGCCTTGCCGGTGGAGTGGCGTTGTATTTCATCAAAAAAATCCCCGATGTTCATGCCCCAGAGGCCATGGAGAAATCCGCTGTGGCCGTGCCCTGGAGGACCATTTTCTTTT
This sequence comes from uncultured Spartobacteria bacterium, assembly GCA_903915315.1. GTDB lineage: Bacteria > Verrucomicrobiota > Verrucomicrobiia > Chthoniobacterales > Terrimicrobiaceae > UBA967. The sequence continues at coordinate 5,360 of CAIWSO010000351.1, forward strand.
ACCCGCCCTTCTTTGCGTTGCTGCTTTTCAATATGCTTTTTGTGTTCGAGGTCGGAAGTCTGGGGGTTTTTACTGTCCAGTATTTAAGGGATCTTCCGGGCTTCAACGACTCGGTGGTATTGTATCTTTCCTGCCTTTCCTTCGTTGGTTCGCTACTCGTCCTTCCTTTTGTGGGGAGGTTGCTGGATCGGTTTGGAAACAAAGTGGTCCTTTTTGTTTCCTTGCTCCTTTATGGCTCGGTGATTCTAGGATGGTTTTGTCTAGCCGCTGGTCTGGTGAGCCCGAAGAGTGGGGTCGTTTTCATGGTCAACCTGCTCGGTGGAATCGCTGGCGCGGGCTTCAATGTTGCCAATTCACGCATGGCCTTCGCTGTGATGCCCCAGATGGGACGGGATCATTTCTTTGCGCTTTTCAGCGTTATTACGAGCCTTGGCCTTGGAGCGTCTCCGGTTTTATGGGGAATCTCGCTGGACTATATCGGCGCTTTTGAAGTCGTCACGGGGGCATTCCATTTGCATCGCCATAGCATTTATTTTGGCGTCCTTTTTGTGCTCAATATCCTGACGCTTTTGCAGGTTCGGCGCCTTCACGAGAGAGTGTCAGAAAATGGCGACGCTTAGGTCGCCGATTCATTCAAAGAAGCTGTTTAACGAAGGCTTCGCGGTCGAACGGGGCAAAATCGGTTTCCTTTTCGCCGGTGCCAATGAAGCGGGTGGGAATGCCGAGTTCCTGCTGAATGGCCACGGCCATGCCCCCTTTGCCGCTCCCATCGAGCTTGGTGAGGATGACTCCGGTTAGTCCAATGGCTTTGTGGAATTCCGTGGCCTGTACGAGGGCATTGGAGCCGGTGGAGGCATCGAGGACGATCCACTTTTCGTGAGGGGCATTGGGATCGTGCTTGCTTAGCGTCCGCGCCACCTTGGCGAGTTCCTGCATGAGATTACTTTTCGTGTGGAGGCGTCCTGCTGTATCGCAGATGAGGAACTCGATATTCCGACGGTGCGCGCTATTCCATGCGTCGTAGCAGAGGGCTGCGGAGTCGCCCTGGTATTGGCTTTTCAATACCTCGATGCCCAGACGCTCACCCCAGCGGCAGAGTTGCTCGATGGCTGCTGCTCGAAAAGTGTCCGCTGCGACGAGGAGGCAGGAGTGGTGATGGGATTTCAACCAGTGCGCAAATTTCGCGGCGGATGTTGTTTTGCCGGTGCCATTCACGCCGACAATGAGAAAGGTATTCGGTTTTCCTGCTAACGGGGCTGGAGCGGGTGGGGTAGGGGGGAGAATTTTGAGGATTTCCTCACGTGTCACCTCGAGGGCGGTTTCGCCCGTGACATCCCATCCGCGGGCGCGAAGGGATTGGAGGATATGCCGAGTCATGGTGACGCCTAGATCGGCCCTAATGAGTAACTCTTCGAGTTCATCCCAATCCACCGGTGCACCAGTGAATTTGGCGAGGAAGCTTTTAAAAAATCCCGCAGCCATCGTTTATTGGGCGGAAGGTTTGACGCTCGCGCGAAATTGCTTGCGGATGTTATCCAGCACCCCGTTGACGAACTTTCCCGAATCTCCCGTACTGAATTTTTTGGCTATTTCAATAGCCTCGTTAATGGCGACGGCTGGAGGTACGTCCGGACAGTGGAGGAGTTCGTAGGTCGCCACGCGTAGGACATTTCGATCCACGGCCGAGAGGCGGTTAAACTCAAAGTTCAGCGCATTTTTTCGGATGGCCTCATCGACATTCTCCCGATGGCGCATCCAACCCTGCAGAAGAGCATCGCAAAAACGACGTCCGCTTGGACTCAGTCCCCGCATGTCATAGAACTCGGTTAGGGCATTATCGCTTTCGTCCCCCTGCATTTCACGTTGGTAAAGATATTGTGCCGCTGCTTCGCGGGCGTCGCGTCGAAGACCCATATTATTAATTAAAAACTAAAAGATTGCGGGTAGCGGATACCGCCGCTTTGGCTGCTTCCACTCCTCGGTTGTGCTCGGTTCCCATGCAACGGGCCTGAGCCTGTTCGAGGGTATTCACGAGTAAGACCTCATGAACCACAGGGAGTTCGTATTCTAGGGAAATATTTAAGAGCGCATGGGTGACCGCATCGGCGACGAGCGTGGCATGGGCGGTTTCACCTTGCAGGATCACCCCCAACGCGATCACGGCGTCATACCGACGGGACTTCGCCGCCGCTTGCACAAACAAAGGGATCTCAAACGATCCCGGCACCCAAAAAACATCGGCCACCGCGTCCGGCTCCAAAGAAATAAGCTCCGCGATAGCATGATCAGCCAAGGATTGAACAAGATCCTTATTAAACTCACTCGCCACGATGGCATAGGACCTCGATGATCTCGCGTCTATGCTTGGCCGTGTCGGAAATTGTTTATCCATGAACACTGATTTTCGCGATTTCTCGACACCGTGCAAGGAAACATCGTGAGCTACCAATGCGATCAGATTAACCATCACTCGTGTACGATCTGAGGCAGGGAGACGTTAGCATGAAAGACCGAATTATCTTCTGCCATTGCTCGCCCATTCTGCGCATTATCGGTGCACCATGTTCGAGCAAGCCTTCAAAAACATC
>CAIWSO010000352.1 GCA_903915315.1 uncultured Spartobacteria bacterium
ACTACCGATGGCAAGTCATGGACTCCTGTGCTGGTCAATGGTGCAGACACTTTCGATATCCCCAAGGCTTCGGAGGCTCCTTCCGAACCGGTCTCGCTCGTGGTTCCGCTTTCAGGTGGTGCGATTTCGGGGTTGGTGATCCTTGCGAAGGATAACTATGGAAGCCACCTTTATGGCCTCTCGGCGGTTAGGTTTGCAAATACGCAAGAGGCCGCCGTGGCCAGCCTCCCCGTGCCGGAAACTTTGCAGGTGAAGAGTTTTCCAGTTGCTGATCTGCACCATGGTCAATGGCAGCCGCAGGTCTTGCTGAGCACGGGCACCCTGCCGGTCTACGAGGCCGTGGAGGTGACTGTGGAATGCGACGGCAAGACCGAGCGGACCCGATTTGATGCGTCACATTATGGCCGAACAAGATTTGCGCCCAATCTACCTCCTGGCGTGGAGGGTAAACGCCTTTCCAGCAAACCGCTTAAGGTGACTCTTTCCAGCGGTCGATGGAGTCGCTCTGCGGAGGCGCAGATGGAGGCAACTCCATGGCCGGAGTTGGAGGAAGTGATCATCACCTGGAAATGCCACCTCGACATCGGCTACACCCACCCAGTGCCCGAAGTGATCCAGAAATATCGCACCGGGGACATGGATCAGATTCTCGCCATGTTCGAGAAAACCAAGGACGCACCGGAGGAAGAGCGGTTTCGTTGGTTACTCCCAGCCTGGGCGATGGACCTCGTGCTCGACGACCAGCAAACGCCCGAGCGTCGCGCCAAGCTGGAGGAGGCCGTGCGCCAACAGCGCCTCATTTGGCAAGCCATGCCGTATACTTTAGAGACAGAGGCGGCCGATGTGGAGGAAATCGTGCGCGGTCTTTCCTTTGGATCGCAGCTTTCGCGCCGCTTCGGATTTCCATTGCCCACACATGCCAAACAGACCGACATGCCCGAGCAGGCGTGGGCGCTGCCGACGATCCTTTCCCATGCCGGCGTGAACTTCCTCCATATCGGAGCCAACTCTGGGAGCAAGCCGGACTCGGAGTTGGACAAGATTCCCACGCTCTCCTTGTGGGAGGGTCCGGACGGTTCGCGCATACTACTGGGCTTCTCCAAGGAGTATGGCTGGGAAAGCATCACCCCGCCGAAAGGCTGGCGGCATAAGACCTGGCTGGCCTATTTTGTTCGCGGCGACAACGCAGGGCCGCCTTCACCACAAACGGTGCAGAACATTCTGGCAAAAGCCCGCGAAGCCCTCCCCGGCGTCAAAGTTCGCTTTGGTTATCCGAGTGAATTTGCCGAGGCCATCCTCGCAGAGGAAAAAGCCAACCCGACACTGCCGGTCATTCGCGGCGACATGCCCAATACATGGGTTCATGGGCAAATGAGTTGTCCAGAACCGACGAAAATCCACCGCCAGGCCACGGGTGCACTTGTCACGCTCGGCCAGCTGGATTCCACTCTGCAAGCCTTCGGAGTCGCTACGGAGCCAGTCGCCGGGCCACTCGATTCGGGCTATCGCAATGGCGGCTTCTACGCCGAGCATACATGGGGCATCAATGGCCTGTATTTCCGTGGTAAGAAACTTTACCAACCCGACTGGCAGCAACGATACGAGGCGGGCGAATACAAGAAGTTCGACGACACCTACGAGTATCACATGGATTATGGCCGCAACGCCATGAAGGCCGCGCGCGACGGCATCGCCCCCCGCATCGCGGCACTGGCACAAAACGTCAAGATGGATGGGCCTCGGGTGGTCGTATTCAATCCGCTGCCGTGGGAGCGCGACGCCCTGATTTCGGTGGAACTCCCCGAAGGATTAATGATTCCCGGCGCGACGCGCTCCGGCAAAACGGTAACCTTCCTTGCAAAAAGCCTGCCCCCGGGCGGCTACAAGGCTTTTCCTGCCAAAGCCGGCGGGGAAGCAATACCGGTGACCAGTCCGCTGAAGGGCGAGATCAAGACCAAGCACTTCACTGCGCGCTTTCATCTCGAAAAGGGAGGCATCTCTTCGCTCATCGAGAACGCCACGGGACGCGAACTGGTCAAGCAGGGGGGGCATGTCCTCGGCCAGTTCCTGCATGAGAGGTTCAGCCTAGATAATGTAAAAAAGTTCCTGGGCACCTATCCGCGAGACTGGGGAT
>CAIWSO010000353.1 GCA_903915315.1 uncultured Spartobacteria bacterium
CGAGACCGGCGGCAGCGCCGAAGATTGCACGGATGAAGAAGTGATTCGCGGCATTCGTGACCTCGCGGAATATGCAGGTATTTTTTCCGAAACCGCCGGTGGCGTGACCGTCGCCTGCGCTCGCAAGCTCATCGACACGGGAAAAATCCCACGCAACGAGAGCATCGTTCTCTGCATCACCGGCCACGGCCTCAAGACGCAAGAGGCCATTCATGGCCATGTCGGCGAACCCCGCATCATCAATCCGAGCCTGCGCGAATTCGAAGCCCTCATCGCCAACGATGCCGCCGTTCTCGAAAGCGGTCACAAGTCTTAGCACCCTCCCTAAGTCGAAATAAATTCTCCACAAACACCCCAACTTAAAACTTAATCCTTAAAACTTAAAACTCCTCACCATGCCTGTCCAAGTCCGAATCCCAGCGCCCCTGCGCAAACTCACCAACGATCAAGAAATCGTTGAGACCACCGGAGCCAACATTGGCGACGTTCTCAACGCCCTCAATGCCGCCCACCCGGGCCTCATCGAGCGCATCTGCGACGAGCAGGGCAATGTTCGCCGTTTCGTGAATATCTTCGTCAACGATGAAGACATCCGCTTCCAACAGGAAAAAGCCACTCCCGTGAAAGACGGCGACGAGGTCAGCATCGTTCCTGCCATCGCTGGAGGCTAGGACTCCCTTTTCCCCAATGAGAATCGGCCGCCGAGCGTGGATTGCAGGATCCCTAGCGCTCACGGCTTTGTCTCTTACTGGACTTCATGCCAATCCGGATAAGGTCAATGACCTTTATCTGGAAAGCTGCGCTGCCTGCCACGGATCCAAATTCGAAGGGGGACTTGGAGGCAACCTCGCTGATGGACAGTGGAAGAACGGCAGCGGCGATACCGATATCGCGCGCGTGATTTCGCAAGGTCTGCCGAATCTCGGCATGCCGGCCTTTGAGAAAACTCTCTCCCCTGAGCAGATTCGCTCCCTCGTGGTCTTTATTCGAGAAAAGGAAAAGGCCAGCGCATCGCAAGCTTCCCCACCCCCTCAGCCAAAAGAGGGTGCCGCCGTCAAATCCCTCTTGCACAACTACAAAGTCGAAACCGTGATTGAGGGAGATCTCAAAACTCCCTGGAGTCTCGCCTTTCTTCCTGACGGACGCCAACTCGTGACCGAACGCCCGGGCTCGCTGAGAATAATGGATACCAACCTGCTCCCCGAGCCGATTTCAGGCACGCCCAAAGTCATCGAGTTGGGACAAGGTGGATTGCTGGATGTCGCGCCCTCCCCCGACTTTGCGAAGGATGGTTGGATTTACTTGGCATTCGCGGATCCGCTCGATGCAGAGAAAAAGAGCGCCATGCTCAAAATCGTCCGCGGCCGAATCCGTGATCACGCGTGGACCGATGAGGAAGTGATTTTTCAAGCCGCGCCGGAATTTTATTCCCCTGCTGGCATTCATTTCGGGTCGCGAATGGTTTTCGACTCGGGATACCTTTATTTTATCGTAGGCGAGCGCGGCGGAATGATGGAAGCCCAGGACATCACTCGCCCGAATGGGAAAATATATCG
>CAIWSO010000354.1 GCA_903915315.1 uncultured Spartobacteria bacterium
AATACCATCGCGATACACAGCCATAAAATGGAGAGCGAGGGATTTGCCCCGCCGAAGAAGGAATCAATAAACGCCTTTGCATCCGAAGATCCCTTGCTGGTGTCTAGCACGCCATCGACAATGTATTTGAATGGCCACGGCTTAAGGAGGCTCAAAAGGATAGAGAGAAAAGTGAGGATCACTCCCCCCAAGGTCGGCCAAAAAAAAGGCCGGAAGTAACGGATCGACCGAGCGTAAATATTCACCAAAGTCTTTGCTACGGCAGCGCTCGCACATTCGCAAGAGGATTGGAATGCCCATTCCCTGCCATGAGATTTCATTTGAAGAATCTCCGCCACTAGTAGAGAAGGGACGCACTTTGGAAAACATTTCGACTCATCGCCCACGCAATCTCGACTGGCGCCGCGCCGCCGCCCTTCTCTATGGAGACTGGGGAACCAGCAAAGCTTACGTTCTCGGTTTGGCATTTGCCGCCACAGGATTCGCCTCCCTGCCTATCATTCTCGCAGTTTGCGCACTCACGCTTCTAGTTGGCCTCAACTACATCGTCGTTTGCCGATGCTTCCCGGACGGGGGCGGCGTTTATTCCGCAGCGGGAGCCCATGGCAAATTGCTCGCTGTCGTTGGATCCCTCCTGCTCGTGGCGGATCTCACGGTCACTGCCGCGCTCAGCGGTTGGGCAGCCCTCAGCTACTTAGGAGTGCCTCAAGAATACGTGATGATCTCGACGATCGCCGCGATTCTACTCATTGGTGCCGTCAATTATTTTGGCCCCCGCCACAGCGGCAGCTTCGCTGTCACACTGGCTCTGCCGACCGTGGGCGTGATTATCGCCATCATCGCACTCAGTGTTCCGCACCTCACATTCACAAACTTGGAGCCACTCCATGGCAGTTACGGACACGTCTGGATCTCTTTTGTGGGTGTCATCCTCGCTCTTAGCGGTGTGGAGGCGATCGCGAATCTCACGGGCACCATGAAGCCCGACAAAAACTCTCCCGTGGGCCATCCCCGCGTTGGTAAAAATTCCGCCAAAGCGATCATTCCTGTGGCGCTTGAAGTCAGCCTCGGAACGGTTCTCCTAGGCTGGGCGGTTTTATCCCTCCCTAAATCCCTCGCCCCCGAGATGATCGCCCGTAAAGAAGACATGCTACGATTTGTGGCCGAACAATATGGCGCACTCACCTTCGGCGCAACCTTTGGTCACGTGTTTGGACTTGTCGTTGGTGTGATCTTTGCACTTCTGCTCTTGAGCGCAGTCAATACAGCCGTCGCCGCGCTTTTGGGTCTGCTTTTTATGATGTCACGCGAGGGTGATATGCCGCGTGGATTTTCGAAGCTCAATGGATTCGGTGTTCCCAAGGCCCCGCTGGCCATTGCCGTGGGGTTTCCTATTATTATCCTGCTGATCTCGGACAACTTTGAGGCCCTTGCGAACCTCTATGCGATCGGGGTCGTTGGCGCGATCTGCGTGAACCTGAGTTCCTGCGTAACCAACTTCAAACTCGAGATGCACTGGGGCGAGCGCGTCCTCATGGGACTGACCGCAGCAATTCTAATTGCAGTGGAGTTCACCTTGGCACAAACCAAGCATGATGCCCTGTTTTTTGTCGTCTGCGTCCTCATTGTAGGGCTAGGGCTGTGGGCTTACTCGAGAAGACTCAGCGGGGTCACCACGCTCACGATGAGCCGAGAAGTCGCTCAGCTTGTTCGCCCAGAAGTGGTCGAAAGCCTCCGTCAACCGGCCCACGAGACTCAGAAGATTCTTGTTTCCGTGCGTGGCCTCACTCCAGCCTTAAGCTTCGCCCTAGATGAGGCGGAACTCCGCAAGGCAGCGCTCTACATTCTCTATGTGCGCGAGATCGCCGTCCTTTACCCAGGCATGGCCCCAAAAGCCATAGCATGGAAAGATGATCCTGAGGCGAGTGTGATTCTCAATACGGCCGTTCAAATCGGCAAATCCCGAGGGATCACAACCATTCCCCTCTTTGCCTCCGCGCCTGATGCCGCCTCACTCATTGTGGATACGGCAGCCACGATCGGCGCAGACTATTTGATCTTGGGAGCCACCCACCGGAACTCGCTCGCGAAGGTCCTCAGAGGAAATGTGGCAACCCAGGTCGCCGGCAGCCTGCCAGAAAATATTCAGCTCATCATTCACGGTTGACCGGAGACGCCGCCTCGAGCGGCATTGGTTGGTCATGGTCAAGATGGGATGCACAAATGGAGAAAAATTCCGTCCGTGTAGAGCATCGTCGGATGTCGTGCAAAAACTCGGTCGAGCGCTCGAGCCCATCACCAAGGAAGTTCATGTATTTTTTCATTTTCTGAACTTGGGCTTTCTCTGGAACATCAGCATCGCAGGCGGATTCATAGAGGGCCACGATGTAACCGAGGACATCGCGACCGCTGGGGAGCTTCAGATCGCGCCCCGCGAGTCGGTCTCGTATTTGCTGAAAGATCCAAGGATTGCGAATCGCACCACGACCGATCATGAGGCCAGCCGCGCCGGTCGCGCTTAGCGTTTCCATCGCGCTCTCGGCAGAAGTCACATAGCCATTCGCCTGAACTGGGAAGGGAAGATAACGCACGGCCTGCGCAATGCGGTCGAGA
>CAIWSO010000355.1 GCA_903915315.1 uncultured Spartobacteria bacterium
GCGATTCCCTTGTCGAGATCATAGGCCAAAAGCCATCCCGCCAATACCGGACCGATCCATCGTGCCAGGCTACCGAGAGACTGCATGAGGCCGAGCGCGCGGCCCTGCCATTCGGCATCAGCACTGCGGGAGGCGATGCCGGACAGCGTCGGGCTAAGGAGGCTATTTCCGATAGCAATGCCACAACAAGCCATAACCATGGCCGCGACTCCAGCCGTGAGCGGCATCCAGAAGAGGCTCAACATCAGAAAAAGCGCGCCGATCGTAGCCAAGCGAGACTCCCCATATTTTTTGACCAATCGTCCAATCAACCCGCCTTGAATGATTGTCCCGATCAGGCCGATCATGGCAAAGAGGTAGCCTGTCGATTCCTCGTTGAACTGATACCTGTGAAACACAAACAAAGCGAACACCCCTGTCATGATGGAAAATCCGGCAATCATGCAAAAATAGGTTGCGACCACCGTCACATAGGGCTTCACCTCGACATGTTTACACAGACTCGGAAAGAGCGGTTCTGGCTTTTTGGTGAGCTGCCGCTTTTCCTTCGGATGAGACTCCGGAAGGATGCATAGAATGAGAATCGAATTGATCAAGGCCAAGCCACCGGCGACATACATCGGAGCGGAGTAGCCGAATTGCGAAGCAGTCCATCCGCCGATCGCCGGACCAAAGATGAAACCCAGACCGAAAGCAGCTCCGATCAGACCCATCGCGCGAGAACGTTCCTCCGGCGCGGTGATATCCGCCACATAGGCCTGCGCGGTTCCGATGCTGCCGCCGGAGAGCCCGTCGATAATGCGACCGACAAAAAGCATCGTGAGGGTTTGACCGATGCCCATGATGATAAAACCCAGAGCGGTTCCAAGCGTGCTGAGGAGCAAAACCGGTCGCCGACCGAATCGATCCGATATCTGGCCCAAAATCGGGGAGGCAAAAAATTGCACGAGAGAAAATATCCCAAAGAGCCACCCGATCTCCCATGTGGTCGCCCCGAAGCGCTCAGCGTAAAGGGGAAGGACCGGGATCACGACCCCGAAGCCCACCATATTAATGAAGATGGTGAGAAAAATAATCAGCAGGCTGGTTCGTTTCGATGGCATATCAGGGTTTATCAGCGGATGAGTTTGAAGGTGTGGAAGCAGAGAGTGCCGCACGCAGGATTTCGACCTGACGGGCGAGGTCGCGGGGCGCCTGCGTCTTTTGTTTTTCTGACTCACGGGCGATGGCGGCGACGATTTTTCCCATTCTTTCCATGGCCAGCTTTTTGAGCAATACAGCGACGCTGGATGCTGGGGTGACCAGATTTATATAACAGATGAGGGATTCGCCGTCTCCGTAGCGTTCGACGCGCAGATTTCCCACGGCTGCCTTGGTTTGAATGGCCTTGAGAACCCGCCAGGAAATTCGGTAGGAGCCGGGTTGCAGCAACTCGATTTCATTGCGGGCCGTGTACATTTCGTCAGGCAGAATGGGAACTTCCACTTTGTAATCAACCTCAAATACGCGAGGAGAATGTCGCTTCGAGACTTGGGATTCCAAGACATCGGGAATGTAGGATTTGGCCTTTTCGTAGTCAAAAAAAACGGCCGCGACCTCTTCTGGTAAAGCATGCACGCGTTGATACACGCGCACTCGAGGCCAAGGTTGGCCGGGGATATCCTCGCGAATGACGACTTGGGATCCCGCAGCCACAGCGCTTCTCTGCTCCGAACTCAACTCATCGATGAGCGCTGCGCCGAGCAAACTCCCAGCAACGCCAAGCGCGAACAGCATTTGAATAAACAGAAAGCGAAACCTCATACTCCGACACCAGAAAAGCAGGAGATCGCCGACAGGCAAGAATGCGATGTCAAAAATCTCTTCCGCTCCGCTTGCGACTTCTATTGAATATCGGATTTTAAAGGGAATATGGCAAAGCAACAGACGATCCTCTTGGTAGATAGGGACACAGACTTTTTGGAATGGGCGCAAAATCAGCTGCAAAGCAAAGAGACTCGCGTGTTGGTCGAGACCTCCTCCGATGCAGGCTACAAGACATTCTGCCTCGAAGAACCGGAATTGGTTTTTGCGGAGATGAACCTACATCCGTTCACTGGCATGGAATTGCTCGCC
>CAIWSO010000356.1 GCA_903915315.1 uncultured Spartobacteria bacterium
CTGCACTGAATGCCCGCCTCACCAAAATCCTCACCGAAATGAAGGCCAGCCTTCCCTACTGGAACCCTGGCTGCAAATTCGCGCTGCCCAACAAAGAGAAAGTGCCCAGCGTCACGGAGCACAAGGTGGACGGCCACACGGTCACAGCGACTTTCCGTGAAAACGGCGCCCGCATAGTCCGCGCGGACGTGATCTACGCGATCCACCCCGGCGAAAAGACCGAAGAGTGGTTCCGTGCGTTCGGCGAGATCGACAATGGCGTGGTTAAAGCCACCCTCCCGCCGGAAGCCACACACGCCTACATCAACCTCGTTGATGAGAACAATTTTCTGGTTAGCCACCCTAAGCCGGTTCCGGCACCCGATAAAAACAACACCTGCGCCAACGCCGCCATTCCGCTCGGGGGGGCAGCCAATCAATAAGCCTCCGAGTTAACAACATCATCTGGCTCGAGATGGATGCCGCCACGCCAGTGGACATTTCCATCGAAGGTGCCAACCCAACTACCGATTTATGAAAACAGCACACATCCTCGCTCTCTGCACCGTAGCCCACGCCTCACTTCTTCAAGCGGAAAAACCTGCCGCTTGCTGGTCGTTCGAGCAATTCCTCGGCCGTAACCCCGATGCAAAGTTGGTCTACGAACCGACGGCCATGGTTCATGATCCAATCGCGGGTTTCGCGACGCTGGCGGAAGGTGTCGTTGGCAATGCCCTGAAGCTCGATGGTCAGTCCACGCGCCTCACCCGCTCGGCCGATAAGGCCCCGGCTCTCGGCGAGGCCTTTTCCTTCGAGGGTTGGATCGCTTTGCAGGAATACCCGTGGAACTGGGCGGCGATCGCGAACCAGGAGCGCGACCACAAAGAGGGTTGGTTTTTTGGCATCAGCGGCGAGGGCCGTTTGGGCCTGCATGTGGCGAAGGATGGGAGGTGGATCGAGTGCAATTCCAAATCCCAACTCCCGCTGCTTAAGTGGGCTCATGTCGCGGGCAGCTACAACCCGACATCCGGACTCAAGATTTTCATCAATGGAAACCCCGAGGGAGAAATCAAAACCACGGGCCCGATCACGCCAGCCAAAGGGGTCGACCTACTCATGGGCTTGAGCCACACGAAAACCTATCCGATCCGCACGGAGCGGGCCTACAGCGCGTCATTCCACTCGCCGATGCTTCTCGATGGATTGCTCGACGAGGTAAAAATCCATAACCATGCGCTCACCGAGGCTGAGGTCGCGCAGGCATTCGCCGCCGCGCAGCCGAAGGTCGCGCAGCCTTTGCAATTTCGCCGCATGCCGTCAGGGCCGGAGGGCCCCGGCGAGTTCGGGGCTGTTTACACGAGGCTCAACTACGCGCCCGAGTGGGAGAGGCATTGGAGGGTCGGCGAATTCCCAGATATCCTCGTGCGCTTCGACGAATCGCCCAGTCGGATCGTCTTCTGGCGCGGAACGAACTACGGCGCGTGCTATGTGAGCGAGAACGGCCTGTGGGCGGGCGACCAAAGTCTTGAAGCGAACAGCAACACAACCGGTTGCTACGAGCACATGGCCGACAAGAAGTGTTCGTTTTCGACGGCAAAAATTTTGGAGAGCAACGATGCGCGGGTCGTGATCCACGCGCGCTACGCCTCGGTCGGCATCGACGGCAAATTCCTCGACCCCGATCCGATGACCGGCTGGGGGCTTTGGTCCGACGAGTATTTCATAATCTACCCGGACGGGGTGGCCGTGCGGCATGTGGTCGCGAAAAATCATTTCAACGGTAGCGGCGAGTGGCAGGAGACGCTGCTCTACA
>CAIWSO010000357.1 GCA_903915315.1 uncultured Spartobacteria bacterium
CCTACTCCGCTGGAAAATGCGGAGAATTGTTTGCGACAGAGTTCGATTCCATCGACTGAGCTAGCCAGAATTTGCAATGACTTTCCGACGCTCGCTTCAGCTAGGCTGAAGAATCGAAAAATCACAGTAAATGGGATACTGAGGAAAGCCCTCGTCAAAGGGGTGGATCGTCGGGATTTGATATCGGAGATGGAGGGGGCGGGTAAACGAAATGTGACACTAATTTCGGATATTGCCTCATCAAAAAGGCTTAGGGGACTGCCGACAGATTCTTTATTTCAATTTCAAAAACATGGATCCGAAATTTATGTGGAGCAAACCTCAAAGGCTCCTGAAAAAAATGAATCTGCTTCAAGAGATTCTTCCTCCAAAGACTCTTCATCGCAGAAGAAAGCGGTAATCGCTTTTCGCGAGGGCGATCAAATCGCTCTCGAGGGGATATTTCTCTATCTCAGACCCGGTTCCGTGGAGTTGGAGTGGATTCAACCAAGCGGGTTTTGACTTTTAATCCACCTTCTCGCGTGGTTTCCAATAATTCCTTTCATCCCCATTCGTGAGATGTGCTAGGATTTACCTATGAAAGACAAAACCAAGCGAGTCATTAAGGTGCAAATTCCCATTTCCACGTGGGTGAAGTCGATCTTGATTGGGGTGGGGGCTTTTGCGTTTATTGTTTTTGCGATTTGGCAAACTGGCAAACCCATTGTTGATGCCAAAATGACGGGCACTGTGGTTTCAAAAGAGTTCAAGCCTCTCGCTCAGGCCGAGAGGCAGATCACCCTTAATCGCGATGGGGCTGTACGGACGGATAATGTCGATGGGGAATACATCATCACCGTCGAGGTCCTCTTAAAAGATGGTTCCAAAAAAACGTTTACGGTTTGGCTGAATGATCAACAGCGATTTGAGTCCACCAATGTCGGAGACACATTTGATGTCGGGCCCTATTTGGTTAAAGAGTAGTCGTTCGCGTTAAGATGGGATTCTCACTAAGGGGCGGCGAGGGAGTCAGCTCGGGACTATTCTTAATCGTTTAAGGTTTTCTTGAACGAAAAATTCTCCATTCTGTCTTAAAGAATCCGCTTTTCTTGATATTTTAAATAATACATCCCAAAAAATCACCCAGTATATATGAGCATCAACACATCCGAACTCACACGACATGTTCAAGAAAACAGGCAATGGGTTGAACCCTTGGTGAACGAGGTCGGTCGAGTGGTAGTGGGACAGAAAATCCTCGTTCATCGTCTCTTGATCGGTCTGCTTTCAAATGGGCATGTGCTCCTTGAGGGCGTGCCAGGGTTGGCCAAGACGCTTACGGTCCGAACGCTTGCAAACTCCATTCGAACGGGGTTTCAGCGTCTTCAATTCACACCGGATCTGTTGCCGGCTGATCTCGTGGGGACGATGATCTACAACCCTAGGGAGAGCGTTTTCACAACAAAGCTAGGGCCGATTTTTTCCAACCTCATTTTGGCGGATGAGATCAATCGCGCTCCGGCAAAAGTGCAGAGCGCGTTACTGGAGGCGATGCAGGAGCGTCAGGTCACGATCGGAGAAGAGACGTTTCCGCTGCCGGATCCCTTTCTTGTTTTGGCCACGCAGAACCCCATCGAGCAAGAAGGAACGTATCAACTCCCCGAAGCCCAGCTCGATCGCTTTATGCTCAAGGTGCATGTGGGATATCCGACCCGCGAGGAGGAGCGTTCGATTTTGGATGCCATGGCGACGTCCTCGCCAAAGCTCCATGTGGACGCCGTTGTGGGGCCGGAGGACATCATTCGCGCGCGGGGGGTGGTGAACGACATTTATGTCGATGATCGCGTGAAGGATTACATCGTTAGCGTCGTCTGGGCGACTCGAGATCCCGCTTCCTGCAATTTGAAACTGGATGGCCTGATTCGATATGGGGCATCCCCGAGAGCGACTATTTTTCTCACGCTGGCGGCCAAGGCCAATGCCTTCATCGCCGGGCGTGGGTATGTGACGCCACAGGATGTGAAGAGTGTTGGCATGGATGTGTTGCGGCACCGCATTGGCGTGAGTTACGAGGCGGAAGCGGAAGCGGTGACAACAGAAATGGTGATCGAGAAGATTTTTGCAGGTGTTCCTGTGCCCTAATCAACGGGCCGCTTTTTTCGCTGCCAAGCTCATTTAGCCTATTCATGACTCGCGATCCCAAGGAGATTCTCAAAAAAATCCGTCGCATTGAGCTGCGTACACGCAGGTTGGTCAACTCCAGCTTTGCTGGTCAGTATCACAGCGTTTTCAAGGGTCGCGGGATGAACTTTGAGGAAGTGCGGGAATATGCGCCTGGGGATGAAATCAGGGCCATCGACTGGAATGTTACTGCGCGCATGAATGCACCCTATATCAAAAAGTTCACCGAAGAGCGGGAGATGACCGTGATGCTCTTGGTGGATGTGAGTGCATCGGGTATTTTTGGCAGCGTGGAATTGAGCAAGCGGGAACTTGCCGCCGAAGTGGCTTCATTGCTGGCCTTCAGTGCGATCAACAACAATGACAAGGTCGGCCTGTTGCTCTTCTCGGATGAGGTGGAGCTTTTTATTCCTCCGAAAAAAGGTCGCCTTCATTCGCTGAGGCTGATTCGCGAAATGCTATACTTTGAGCCTAAAGGAAAGGGAACGAATCTCACCATTGCCTTGGAGTATATGAACCGGGTTATCAGTCGGAGGGCTGTGGTTTTCATGATCTCTGACTTTCTTGCGCCAGATTTTTCAAAGGCCCTCAACGTGACCAGTCGCCGCCATGATCTTGTCGCGATGCCTGTGACCGATCCGGGAGAGAGCGACATGCCGGACGTCGGCATCATCACATTGGAGGATGCCGAAACAGGGGAGCAGATCGATATCAATACGTCTAGCAGGGCGGTAAGGCGTGGCTTGTTGACTGCCAATGAGGATCGACGCATTTACCTGGAATCTCTTTTTCGCAGTCGTCGTATTGACATCGTGCCACTATCCACAACGGAAGATTACCTGATTGCGATTCGGGCATTCTTTGTGCAACGGGAGCGCCGCATGGCAGCATGAACCCTCCTGAACCCACTCCCATTCCGATTCATGACATCGTTGGTCCAGTTTGGTTCTGGCCCTACCCCTTATGGATGACGATCTGTGGGGCTTTGGCGTTTTTGTTGGTTTTCGCCGGCTGTATTTATTTGGCGAAGATTTTATTTAGGCCTCGAAGCCGAATCCTCACGAACCGTGAGCGGGCTATTGTGGCCTTAAATGCCCTTCGCGATCGGATGACTGGAACAGATCCCTACAGCTTTGGAGTTGAAGTATCCAATGACGTTCGAAGCTACATTCAGGCCGAGCATGATCTCTCCGCCACACGTCAGACTTCTATTGAGTTTCTGCAGTCGATCGCAGACCACGCCCTTTTCACAGACAATGAAAAGGCTGGCTTGGCTGTGCTGCTTGAGAGGACCGACTTGCTCAAGTATGCTCGCGCGGAGGCAGGCGAATCCGAAATGCTCGATCTGCTCGAAACAGCCTTGCGATTTGTTCGAGGAGAGGTCGCGTCGAGTCTAGGGAAGACAGGGACAGGGAGCAAATGAGAGACCTTTCTTTTGCAAATCCTTGGCTGCTTTGCCTGCTTTTGGTTGTGCCCATACTGGCTTACTTCAAGGGTAAGTTTGGAGGCACGGCTGGGATCTTGTTTTCCACCACGTCCACGCTTTCCCGGATCGGTCAACGCCGCAGATCTAGAGCTGGGGCGATTCTGGCGGGGCTTATTTATTTCAGCCTCGCGCTCTTTGTCATTGCGCTTGCCCGCCCTCAACTCGGCCGAGTCGTGACCCGGGTGCAGGCGACCGGCGTCGATATCATGCTCGCTCTGGACGTTTCCCGTTCGATGCTCGCTGAGGATTTCACAATTGGGAATACCAGAGCGAACCGTATCGAGGCGGTGAAGCGGGTGACTGAGCAATTCATTCGTGAGCGTCCGAACGATCGCATCGGCATTGTCGCCTTTGCGGGGCGTCCTTATTTGGTGAGTCCACTCACACTGGATCACGATTGGTTGATCCAGAACCTAGATCGCCTTCGGATCGGTCTTGTTGAAGATGGAACTGCCGTAGGATCTGCTATCGCTTCCGCTTCCAATCGCCTGAAGGACAAGGAAGCCAAAACAAAGCTCATCGTTCTTCTCACTGATGGTGACAACAATGCAGGGAAAGTCATGCCACTCACGGCTGCCGAGGCTGCAAAAACTCTGGGGATACGGATTTATGCAATCGGAGCGGGCACGGAGGGGGAGGCGCCCTTTCCCATGACGAATGCATTTGGACGAACAGTTTATCGCAATGTGCTTGTGAGGTTTGACGAAAAGGCCCTCCAGGAAATCGCGACCATCACCAACGGGAAATTTTTTCGTGCCACGGATACCGAATCCCTCAAAACCATTTTTGGAGAGATCGATAAACTTGAGAAGTCTAAGATCGAAGTCGAAAAAACAGCCCAGTATCGAGACCTCTTTCACTGGTTTCTCATCCCCGGCCTCGGATGCCTCCTACTTGAAATGCTGCTTTCCCAAACGTTATGGAAACGACTCCCCTGACATTCGGTAATCCTCAATGGCTTTGGGGCCTCGTATTGTTGCCTGTATTGGCTTGTGTTTATCTGTGGGCACACTACCGCAGTCGCACGCTCATTGCTAAGATCGTGGCCCCTCGTTTGCGTAGTCAGCTTGCCGGATCGGTGAGTGTGCCGCGTCGAGTTCTGAGAGCCCTTTTGCTTTTGTTGGCGCTTGCGGGTGTGATTCTCGCTCTTGCCCAACCGCGCTATGGTTTTATTGAAAAGGAAACCAAGCAAAAGGGCAGGGATGTCGTGATCGCGTTGGATACCTCGAAAAGCATGCTGGCCACAGATATCGCCCCCGATCGACTCACTCGGGCCAAACTTTTCAGTCAGGATCTTCTTCGATTTCTCAAGGGGGATCGCGTGGGACTCATTGCTTTTGCGGGTTCCGCTTTTTTGCAGGCTCCGCTTACTTTGGATTACGCTGCCGTGACCAATGCGCTGGATGAGATGGATACAAGTGTGATTCCGATGGGTGGCACAAACATGGCCGCCGCCATTGCCACAGCAAGGGAGGCCTTTGGGAAGGCGGAGGGGCAGACGAGGGCGTTGGTGATTTTAACCGATGGCGAGGAGTTGGATGCTGATGGAATCGCTGCCGCCAAGCAGGCCACATCCGAAGGGATTCGGATTTTCACTGTTGGGATCGGTTCGGCGGCTGGATCCCTTATTCCTGTGCGAACTCAGGATGGAAGGCAGGATTTCGTGCGCGATGCTTCTGGAAAGCCTGTGAATTCGAAGCTGGATACCGCTCGCTTGAATGAAATCGCTCAAGCTACAGGAGGATTTTTTGTGAACATTGGTCCCGATGCGGCCAAAGAGATATTCCAAAAAGGCATAGAACCAATGGAGCTCACAGAGAATGGGGTCTTCACTTCCCGCCAGCCTGTTGAGCGCTACCAATGGCCACTTGGTTTTGCAGTTTTTTGTCTAATGCTCTCCGTTCTTCCGGGTGATCGCAGCCGGAAGGTTCCGCTGGTTTTGGCGATGCTCGCCTCGCTTATTACTACCACTACCATGAGCCACGCTGACACCAATGGGATTCAAGAATACAAGGCGGGGCAATACGAGCAGGCCGAAGCCTCATTTGAAAAAGGGCTCCAAACCGAACCGGATTCGCGCCCCTTGCAATTCAATGCCGGCGCGGCCGCTTACAAGTCGGGAAAATTTGACCAAGCTATCTCTTACTTCACCAAAGCTTTGCTTTCTGAAGATAAAAAGCTCCGAGAGGAAGCCTCCTACAACCTTGCCAACTCGCTTGTCCGAACTGGTGAAGCCGCCCAGGAAAACGAGGCGAAGAAGACGGCGTGGGAAAGTGCCATCGAGCATTATTCCGAAGCGCTGAATCTGAATCCCGAAAATAAATTGGCCAAAGAAAATAGGGAGATGGTTGAAAAGCTTCTGAAAAATCTCGAAAAACAGGAGCAACAAGACAAAAAAGATCAGAAGGATCAGAAGGATCAGAAGGATCAGAAGGATCAGAAGGATCAGAAGGATCAGAAGGATCAGAAGGA
>CAIWSO010000358.1 GCA_903915315.1 uncultured Spartobacteria bacterium
AACCGCATCAAAAATATCGGCGTCTTCGAGGTGAAGTTGACGCTCGAAAAACTCCATTTTCTTGCGCTGTACGGAGTCTTTCTCCGCCTCGGCTGAAGTGCGTTCTGTGTTCGAAATGTGAACCGCAATTTCTGAAAGACTCTGCATGCTCTCCAGCTTTGAACGAGCAAGCGAGCGGTGCACAAGAAGGTCTGCGTAGCGCCTGATCGGGCTCGTGAAATGAGTGTAGTTCGATTTTGAAAGGCCGTAATGTCCCAGAGGCCGCACATCGTAGGTCGCACGTTTCAGGCTCTTGAGGAAATCGAGCTTCAGCACGTACTCTTCGGGCCTGCCTCTGATGTTTTTGAGCAGTCTTTGTACCTCGCTGCGCTGTGTTAAATCGCCAATCCGGTGCCCGTGCTCTATTGCTTTGGATCGGAACTCCATCAAGCGCTCTTGCTCGGGACTTTCGTGGATCCGGTAGACTGTCGGTTGTGATTTGTTCTTGATGGCGGCCGCGACTGCCTCGTTTGCAGCCAGCATGCATTCCTCAATGAGTTGATGAGATTCGTCGTTCTCGATTTTTTCAATTCGAATGGGTTTTCCCTCTGCATCAAGCCGTACTTTTACCTCCGGAAAATCCAGATCTAATGAGCCCGCTTCGAATCGTCTTTTTCGAAGGAGCTTCGCGAGATTCCATGCGGTGCGCACGCGTAATTGAACCTCTGGATCCGAGTGGCAGCGTGAATTTTTCGGCGCCCTGGGAAGGGTCGGGTTGTCCTGAATATTATTCTGAAGAATTGCATGCGCCTGGCGGTAGGTAAGTCGGGCGATGCTCCGGATAACGGTGCGCGCAAACCGCGCCCCCGTGATGATGCCGCGCTCGTTGATTTCGAGAATTGCTGAAAAAGCGAGCCGGTCGACGCCCGGTTTGAGCGAACAAACCCCGTTTGAAAGCCGCTCTGGAAGCATCGGTAAAACCCTGTCCACCAGATAGGTGGAGTTTCCGCGCTTGCGGGCTTCCTTGTCCAGCAATGAGCCGCTTCGAACGTAATGGGAGACATCCGCAATGTGCACGGAAAGCCGCCAACCAGCGCCGGTTTCTTCCACATGAATCGCGTCGTCAAAGTCCTTCGCGTCATCAGGGTCAATTGTAACGGCTTCTTGTTTGCGAAAATCTTCGCGTCCTTCCAGATCCGATTTCCCGATTGCATCCGAGATTTTTTCCGCCTCCTCAATCACTCCGGGAGGAAAGTCTACGGAGAGATTGTAGCGGCGAATCACCGACAACATATCCACCCCGGCATCGCTGTAGTGCCCGAGAAGTTCGATGATTTCGCCCTCCGGATCATGGTGGCGGGATTCCCAGGGATCGAGTTTTACAACTACCTTATCACCGGGTTTTGGATGCACGGTGGGGGATGTTTTATCACGGAGTTCTTCGTCCGATTCGAAGCGGACTTTTCCCTTCCGAGCCGGCTTGCCGTGCCTCTGCGGACTGGGGTGCCGAAAATAGACCCGCTGTGGCAGGCGCGAGTCATCAGGAACAACCACATGGTCATCGCCATCCCTGACGACAGTCCCAACTATGGTCGGATTGGCACGCTCAAGAATCCTCAAAACCTTTCCCTTTGGAGATTTTTCTTCGCTGACCGCCCGGTGGGCGGACGGCTTGGAGACTGGGCGTTTGCTCGAGGTAGTGGGTCTTTGGTCCCGCGGCCTGGGGTCAGATTTTTCAATCCGCACCGAAACGCGGTCCCCGTGCATCGCCGTGCCGAGGCTCTCGCCTGATAGAAAGATCTCCGGCGCGCCTGGTTGGTCGCAAATCAGTTTAGCCGCGCCGCTTGCAAAACCTAGAATCCTGCCCGTCACGAGCTCGGAAGGGGATGGAAGCATGAAGAAGCGCTTCCTTGTGCGAACAATCTTGCCTTCTCTTTCCAGGGTGACAAGCCAGTCACGGACGTCCCTGCGTTGGTCTGAAATAATCTTGAGTTCCTTGCAGATCCCCACTGCGTCCAGTGGCTGAACTCCTGGGCGGGATAGGAGTTTGAGGATATCTTGTGGGATTTTCATTCGGCAAACGCGGGGGATTGGTGGCGCGGTGCTTTGGCCCATGTGTCCTTCGCAGACCGCCTCCGACAAAAAACCCGCCTCGCGGGCGGGTTTTCACAAAATGCGATGATGCCTCTTCTCGGAGAGTGGGTCTGGATGGAGACGGTGCGCTGCAAAATAATCTAGCGCTTCCAGTCGAGGGCGCCTTTTTTTACCGCGTACACATAGCCCAGCGTCAGTATCGAAACAAACCCCGTCATGCTCCAAAAAACCGTGGAGCCTTGTTTTGTTAGCAGGTCTTGGTAAACCACGGCCCAAGGATACATGAACACAATCTCCAGATCGAAGAGGATGAAGAGCATCGCGACCAGATAGAATTTGACGCTAAACCGTGGCTGGCCTTCGCCCTGAGCGACCATTCCGCATTCGTAAGCGGTGTCCTTGTTTGCGTTTCTTTTGGTTGCCTTTCCAAGAAGAAGGCTGACAACCAGCGCGCCGCAGGCAAAGCCTATCGCGATGATAACCTGCAGGAGGATGGGTAGGTAGTCGGACTGCATGGGAATGTTGTGATAGCTTGGTTTTTTTCAGCCAGTTGAAAAGC
>CAIWSO010000359.1 GCA_903915315.1 uncultured Spartobacteria bacterium
ACTGATCGACTGTTCGTAAGCCGCACAATAAGCAGGCACATCCTCCGTCAGACCATCGGGAATATGAATTCGCTCGTAAGAGACATTGATGTGGCGGAAGAGCTTCTCCTCCATGAAGTGGTGGTAGGACGCCGGGTGCGCGGGATCGAGGCCGATGTATTCGTCGAGGTTGAATGTGACGGTTTGGGAGAAATCGAGCCCCTCCTCGCGATGCATTCGGGCCAGCTCGCGGTAAAGACCGCAGGGCGTCCCTCCTGTGGCCAATCCCAGCACGGAGGCGGGTTTTTCGCGAACTTGCCGGGCAACGAGTCGGGCGGCGACGGCACTGGATTCCTCAGGAGTAGGTAGAATGATGATTTCCATGATATCGGTTTTTTTAACTCCCCATGCGGGCGTGCAACTTGCTGCGCACATCATCGCGGAAACGCATGATCAAGCCATCGACATAGTCCGCGAGATCGAGCGCCTCGTCGCGAACAAGCGGGGTGAGATCCATTGCGAAGGCAATGCTCTCGGATTGATCCACGGCGTGAGACTCGAAGAATGTCGCATTCGCCCGGCGGCGCCCGATGACACCCAGATCATAGCGTTTGCCACCGGCGATCTGCGAATCGAAGACTCCGTTCAAAGCGGCAGCAAGGTTTTCCCGGCCACCGACATCCTGGACGACCTTTACGCCGTCGGGCATCCAGTCAAGATCCCGCCATACCTCGCAACCGTAAACCTCCTGTGGGCGTTCATCCCGGGGCAAGGCGCGCATGGCCTCGATCGCCGCCACGGCCACTCCAATGTGCGTGTCATGCTTGTCGGCGAGGTTGTGTGTGTAAACAACACGTGGGCGGGTGGCGCGCAACAACGCCACCAAGTCGTCGCGTAGGCGGGTTTCCACAGCGCTCTTCACTGCAGAGCTCGGGTAATTGAGCTGAATCATCGCAGCGTATTGACCGATCTGTGCGGCGAGGTTTTGCTCATCGCACCGGATGGCCTGCATCTCGTCATCACTAAAACAGGCATAGGGACCGCTTCGCGCACTGCCGGCACCATTGGTGCAGGTAACACCTCCGAACCACTCCGCCTCCTGTTGGAAACACGCGAGGATGCCTTGGAAGGCCATGAACTCAAGATCGTCTTGATGAGCCCCGATACCAAGGCGGGTCACGCGCGTAAGCGCCTCAGGGGTAGCTTTTCCGTCGGGAATGTAAACTTGAGCAGTGTATTGGTGGAAGGTCATGTTGGGATTTAAATTTCTGGTTTTGAGGTAACTGACCGCAGCGACGGCCTAAAAGATGCGGCGTTTTTTTGATCAAGGCAGGTCTTTGAAAAGGATTCGCCGCCACTCCTCTTTGCGATGGAAATTGCAGACGGTGTGAGGCGAGGTGGAAGAGATGACCGGTTTACTCTCCCCCGGCGTGTAGTCGTAGCGACCGAAGGAGAGGAGCCATTCGGGATGGGAGCCGGGTAAAAGACGGGCAAGCGGAATCCTTGCGGAGACGCTCCATCCCTCGGCCGTGATCGCGGTTTCGCTCGTGAAGAGCGGCTCGGCCACCGCGCGCTCCTCCAGACTCTTCTTTTCCCCTGTGCCTTGGAAGAAAAGCTGGAGAACGCCGTTGGCAGGCGTGACATGGAGTTCGTAGTAGGCCGCCTCTTCCGCTGGCCCGAGGAAAATCTCGAATGCATCGCACTTGGTGAATGCGGGGAAGTTGAAGGGATACTCGTCCCTCATGACATGGGCGTCGTGAAGGTCGGCGCGGACCAAAAGATCGGTGTTGTCGCGGCCGATGGAAACACGGCCTGACGCAAATGCGGGCTCTGGCTGCGGAAGCCAAGGCTGACCGTAATCCCAGACGAGGGCGTATTTTTGAAAAGTTGATTGCATGGCTCCAATTAGGAATGGCTGAGTTTATCGATCCGGATGCTGTCCGTTTGATTGTTGATTTCGATTTGGTGAACCTCTCCACGAAAGCGACGACTCACCCTGACATGAGACCAATGCGATGGCAGACAGGGTTTGACCTGCAATCCATCCATCGTCGGTTGAATCCCCAGAATGTGCTGTGTGGCGGCGATGTAGGCCCAACTCGCCGTGCCCGTTAGCCAACTGATCCCGGCCTTGCCGAAATCCCCGGGTTGAGCCGGACCGACCACCGATGAGGCGAAAACATATGGCTCTCGTCCCCAGTGGGCCTGACCTTCCTCTTCAGCCGCCAGGGAGGGTAGAAGTTTGCGGTAATACTCAAAAGCGCGGTCGCCATTGCCCAGCATGCACTCGGCGATGATGGCCCACGTCATGGCATGGCAGAAAATACTGCCGTTCTCACCGGTGCCGGGAACATTGCTTGTCAGCGGATCATCAGGATTGGGAATGCCGGTGTAGGGCGGGGTGTGAATCATCAGGCCACGCCTTGTGTTGAGATGCTCGTAGGCGGCATCCATCGCCATCCGACCGCGACCCTCGCGGCCGACGCCGGAGATGACTGACCAGACCTGCGGCTCCAGATAAATCCGGCCTTGCGGGCGGGTCTTGCTGCCGATCCTCAGACCATTGGAAAGCAGGAGTCGGCAATACCATTCCCCGTCCCAAACGGGCTCGGCATTGAGGCATTCGTCGAGTTCGGCAATGACGGCATCGTACCAAGCGACATCCTTCTTGCGGTCGAGGCGTGCCGCATAATCGCGGAAAAGCTTCGCCGCGTGGACGAGTTGCATCCCGAGCATGACGCTTTCCGCCATTTCATCATGAAACACCGCCAGCCCGTCGTTCCAGTCGGCATGGGCCAAAAACGGGAGGCCGTGCGGACCGCGGCGCGCGTAAATATATTCAAGGCCGAGAAGAATGTGCTCGTAAACGCTCGCCTCCCCGCCGTCGCGGAAAGGAATCCGCTCCTCGAAGAAGGAGAGGTCGCCCGTTTCGCCGACAAGGTTCGCCACCGTCATGATCGGCCAGACTGTGTTGTCGCTGCGACGCGGTTCTTCGTTGATGCGCTGTTTCGGCGCGTAGGGGTAAAACGAGAAGCAACCGCTCCCGTCGCTGCCTTGCGCTGCGAAGATCAACCGGATGCGTTCCTTGGCGAACTCCGGGTCGATGTTTGCCATGGCCAGTGCGTCCTGCATGGTGTCGCGGTAGCGCATGCCGTCGAGACCCATATGATCGGTCGAGATGTCGCGCGTGCGCTCGAGAGTGACTTGGCAATTGAGCGGGTTCCAGACATTGATGAAGCGGTCCACATCCGCATCGCCCGTCTTTGCCTGAAAAAGCGAGGTCTTGCGTTCCCACTCCTGCTGGAGCGAGGCGAAGGCGGCATCCACGGCAGGGATCGAGGAAAACTTCCTTTTCAAATCCACCGCCTGGCGCCAGTCATCGGCCACGCCGAGAAGATAGGCAAAGCGTTCCGTGGCACCCGGAGCGAGAACCAGATCCACTCCAATCGCCCCGCAACCGTGCCCACCAGCCGGAATCTGCGAAGAGGAAAATCCGTTGCCCAGCAACGCTCCTGGGCGTTCAAGCGATCCACCGCGACCGCAGAAAGCAGCGCGTAATGTGTCGAAGCCAACCGCCTGTCGGGTGCAGGAGAAGAATATGGCCGGCGTGAACGGAGCTTGAAAAACATGGTAGTCGTATTTGATCCAGTTCTCCACCGCATCATATGTGAAGCCGATCTGATTTTTGAGATAGCACCAGAATACTTCGCGGGCGAATTCCAGAAGTCCGAACTCCAGATAGCTTGAGAGCGTGAGTTTCTTGACCTGATTTGATTTGTTCGTGACCGACACATCCCAGAGCATCACATCGTCGCCGGGAGGGATGAAGAGTCGCAGGGAAACTTCCACGCCGTCCCGCGCCGCGACGAAGCGGGTGTATCCCAGACCGTGACGACATTGATAGGAATCGAGTGGGGTCGTGGTGGGGCCAAAGTGTGGATTCCACAGCGCGCCCGTTCCGTGGTCTTTCACATAGAGATAAAACCCAGGCTGATCCTGCGAGGCAGGCAGGTAATGGTAGCGCGAGATTCGACGCGTCAGTGGCTCCTTGTGAAAGACCAACCCACCCGCCTGCTGACTCACGAAGGCGGTCAGGCGCGTGTTGCCGAGATAATTGATCCACGGCAGCGGAGGCAAAGGATCGGTGACCACATACTCCCGGGCCGGGTCGTCGAAATGTCCGAAGATCGGATTCATAGACTTAATGCGCGATGTCCGAGGGACACGGGTCGTAGTGGGGATGAGGAGCTTTCGGGATGCGCAGTCCGCCGCTTTGATAGACCACAGGTGGGCCATCGCATTCGATCTTCAGCGCGGGCCAGAGGGCGGTTTCGTCGGTCTTCGGCACATTGCTGATCTGCACGCGCGTGCCACTCTGCATGAAGGGTAGCGCCTCGCCGTTGTCGAGTCGGAGCACCGAGAGAACTTTGTTTTCCAGTCCACCCAGCGTGGCCGATTCACCCTGCGGGCGACGGATGAGCCAGTAGAGCGCATTCCCTTTCACGGTCATGGGGCCATAAAAATTCCAGTCGCCGCGATGGTCGCCGCGTTGTTGGAGATCGAAGGTGAATGGTTCTGTGCCGTAGATGGCCTCGCCGTTTTTGCGGAGCCACTCGCCGACGCGGCTCAAGACCTTTGTGCAAAGCTCCGGCACGACGCCGTCCGGCGTAGGGCCGACATTCAGCAGGAGGTTTCCATTGCCCTGTGCGCAGCGGGTGAGCATGTCGAGGAGTTGGGCCTCGGTTTTCCATTCCTGGTCGCCAGCGTGGAAGCTCCAGCTCTCATTCATCGTCACGCAGGCCTCCCACGGACGCCACGGATGCGGTGCGCTGAGATGCTGTTCGGGCGTTGCGAAATCACCCGGCAGGCCGTTGCGGCCGTTGAAGAGGATGTTCGGTTGGATTTTGCGGACCAAGGCATTCATCTTTTCCGCCTGCCATCCCTCGGCGTTGAAGGGCCACCAGCCATCATACCAGAGGATGTCGATCGGGTTGTAACGCGTCACCAGCTCGCGGATACGCGCGTGCGTGGCAGCGATGAATTTTTCGTAGGCAGCAGGATCCTCCAGCGCGGCGACGGAGTCCGGCTGGTCATACCAGTTGTTGAGACTATGATAAAGTCCGACCTTGAGTCCGTGCTTGCGCGCGGCGGCGATGATCTCGGCGACCAGATCGCGACCAGCCGCGCCGCTGTTGCCGATGTGGAAATCCGAGAGTTCGGTCGGGTAAAGCCGGAAGCCCTCGTGGTGCATCGTCGTGAGCACGACATAGCGCATCCCGGCATCCACCGCCATGCGGCAGAGCCTGTCTGCATCGAAGTGTTTCGCGGTGAAGCGAGAGGCGAGTTGTTTGTATTCCTCCAGCGGGATTTCCTCACGATTCCAGACCCATTCGCCGCGTTCGAGCAGGGAGTAGAGGCCATAGTGGATGAAGAGCCCGTAGCGGGCGTTGGTGAACCAGTTGTTAGTCATAATTAAATCCCACGGAAGCATTCCCTCGCTTAAAGAGTGTTGTGGCAGGGCAGCTCGTTGGGAGTAGCCATCTTCTTCCGATAAATGAAGAACATCAGAAGTCCCACGGTCATCAGCACGGCCCCAATGATGAACAGGGAATGGTAGTCGCGATTCGTGAACTGGATGAACCACCCGGCAAAGAATAGCAGGCAGCCGTTATAAAAGTTTCGGATAAACGAAAGACTCGATGTGATGGAGCCGACCTCCTTGGGATCCGAGGTCTTGTAGACCATGATCTCCGCCGCGGTGTTGAGCGGATTGGATATCGTCATGAACATCACATAGAGCGCGAGTGTCGCGGCATCGTGCACCTGGAGTAACAGTATCAGATTCAGCAACATCATGCCGAAATAGAGGAGAACAACCTTAAATCCGCCGACTTTGTCTATGAGCCAGCCAATCGGGAAAGCTATGGCGATATTGATAAGATGGGACCAAGAAAGGGCCTGAAAAATATCCCCCCGCTCCAGACCCAATTTGGCCTTGGCATAGATCCAGACCCAATTTTGAAAGACCACCTCGAAGCTGGCGATCATCGCAACCCCGAGCATGAGCCAAATAATCCGCCGATCCCGAAAACCGATTTTGAGCGCACTCCAGGGCTTGAATGTCTCCGTCTGGGGATTGTGGATTTGGGGTTCCTGGATAAACCACGCCGAAGCCGTGCTAATGAGAAGAACTAAAGCACCAAATGCGTAGGGCACCCACTCCCCCCTTTCAATGAGATACGGCGTAATACGCATCGCAAAAAACATGATGATGCCGCTGGCAACCATGAGAATGCTCTGAGCCCGTGCCAACATGTCTCTCGCCACGCAGTCAATGTTGAGCAGCGGAAAGGTCGAGTTCTTCAAATTGGTGAACATCATTTGCATCAACCAAAGGCCCACCAGCGTGATCAGAGAGTGGAAAAACGGAAAGAGGGCTGTCGCCAAGATGATCGGAACAGCCGCGATAAAGAGAAACGGCTTGCGACGACCTATTTTGGTTACGGTGTGATCACTCTTCCACGAAAAATACATCACAAGAAACGACAGCAGCCACAGGTTCATGCTCCCGACAGTGGCACTGTAGGCCTCGGTCCATCCCATTTCGAGCATGCGAAGCGCCATGAGAGGGCCAGTAACCCCCATGGCAACGCCCCAACCGATATTCGAGAGGCCGATGAAAAACAGATTCCGCCACAAAAGGGGACGATTCGCGTAATACGCCCTAAGTTCGGGAGTATCAAGCAGGTTTCCTTTTTCGCCGAGTTCTTTAGACATAATTTTTTTCTTTTGCCGCCGCGAGCCAAGCGTCGGCTATAAGTAGCGCGTAACCGCCTCCGAGCTAAAACGCGGGATTGATTTCATCCATTCTGCGAAACGCGTCGTTGATTGAGTCGCCTCGAAAGAGGATATGCATCATGCAATCTCCCCGTGACGTTCTCCGCGTTGGGCCAACAGGGAGGTCACGGCCAAAAACCAGGCGGTCGTGTTCATCCACGTTTCTTCGCAGGCGGCGTCGTAGCCCCCGATTTCACTCAGTCCGCCTCGAAGCGTATTTTTGGCAGTAGTTTCGCCATAATCGGCACCACCCCCGCACATGATGCCGGTGGCTATGCCCCACAGGACATCTCGACCATCCTCATGAACGAAGAGTGGCTTTTGGGTTGAATGCCGTCGGCCGATGCCGACCATATAGCACATGGCAAAAGGATTCACCCCAAGCACGAATTGCACCTGACGCTCGGCGATGAGTCTCAACGCTGGGTCTTTCAGGACAGAAGCTCCAAGCGCACAAAGATAACCAACTGCGAGAAACCAAGCATTCAGCCCCCCGGGAGCCTCCGGCGGAAGAGCAACCGGCGTGCCGCCATCCGCGCGATATTGCGTCATCTGCCCGTAGGCCCCGCTGGCATTAATCTGCGCTTTGATTCCTTGGAAGAATCGATCCAGTGAAGAACGCGTTTCCTTCGCTAAAACGCCGTGCGGATGATCCCTCAGGTATCGCAGCATAGGAATGATGTAAGCAAAGGGGGTGTCGATCAGAATACGGTCGTCCGTTTTGGAGGGATCGGCTTCCAAACAGACGAAACCAGGAGCTGCACGAAACCAACCTTCCTCACTTTGCAAAGAAAGAACCTCTCTCAACTTGGCTTCGGCTTGCGTAAGATGACCGTTTTTGGGGTGGACCTTGTGGAAATCCAGATGGGTTTGCGCGATGGCTGCTGCGGTGTAAATGACCTGATGTGGGAGAGGGCGGTGCTCGTCCAGCCATTCGAGCGTGCGCTGAACCGCGCCGGAAACGCGGAGGGCCAACTCCTTGTCCAACGGTAGCACCTGAGCCGCAAACTTGGCCATGCTGGCAGCGGTTTGGGCAAAATACATTTCTGGAGTAGATGGGCAGAGGTTCTTCAAGCCCATAAGTCTATTGACCTCACCCGGACGCCATTCATCGAGCAGCCAGCGTGCGTCCTCGGTAAGAACATCGTAGTTGTGGAAACCATTGTAGGCCCAAGGTGACATCAACCAGCGGCCCGAGGCTGGATCGCGGCGCTTTTTCCAATCCAGCACGGCATAGTAGAAACTACCATCCTCCTTCTGCATTTTCAAAAACCACTCCACCTCCCACCACGCTTCCGCGAGAAGAAACGGGAGCGGCTCATTGGCTCCCGACCATTCTGGGTGCAGGGTTTCCCAAGTCTCACACAGAGCATCCACGCCAGACCAGGCCATGAAAATCCACTTGTTATCGTCGTGGGCATCGTGCCAACCGCCCGTGACATCCACATTCTTGATGGGCTGGCCAAAGTCGTTCTGGCGCGTGCTTCGGATCACGGCATCATGAGTATGGCAGAGGACTCCACAACGTTTCCGATGAAAATGCTTGGCGGCTTTCTCTGCCAGTTCCGCATGAAGAGCGGGTCGAATGCTTATCCCCACGGCAGCCTCGTAGCCGGAACCGGTGTGAGCCCAAAGACGCCATTTTCCGGGCTCCCGAAAGGTCGAGAAATCCGCTAACCAACAATGTCTGCTCCATTGATAGCCCGCATAGATCAATGTGCCCGAGAATCGCGTGTGTTGGCTGTCAGGCTCCTGGATTTCAAAATTTCCATGCGCGGCCGGAGGACCGCAGGAGATAACCGCGAACTTCGCGCCTTGGGCGGCATATCCCGCCTGGCATTCATGGATCACCAAATCCTCTTCCAGCGCAGGATCGACGGGGATGGAACTGGTTACGCTCATTTTAGTGAACGCGGAAGACGCTGGCGGACTTGCGGTCGAGATCCAGTTCGAAGCTTCCATTATTCAGAGGAATCGTGACACCGGAATCGAGATCCACCAAGCGAGTGAGCGAGGCATCGGCCAGCGTGATTTTGACTCGGGCAGCGACGGGATAGTGATTGAGCGCGAAAAGAATCCGATCCTTCGGCCCCTCGTGCAGGATGGCGCTGCAGAGATTGCGGGGCTGCGGATAGACACGATGCCCGCCCTCGGACTTCATGTTTTTTCCGGTATTCCAATCGATCCATGAGATGTCTTCCACGGTTTCAATGAGTGCTCTCGCTGGCGCGGTTTCCTGATCGAGCACGGCTGCGAGCCATGCGATGGATTCCAAGCAATCCTCCTCTGGCAATCCGCGGCCCAAGCCCTCCTCGACCCACCAGATGGTTCCACCAGCTTTCGCAATGGCGCGATCTGTCTCCTCCGGGAATCCACCCAGAAAAGCGATCGCGGTGCCGAGATCATTACGGACAGGCCACGGGCCCGAGACGACCAACTTGCCACCTTGCGCGACATAGGATTCGAGCGCCCGCGCGGTTTCGCGGTGGATGACAGGTGATCCAGGAAGAATCACAAACGGCGTCACCGTGGGAATCAACTTCGCTGCCGAGTGCACGGCATCAATGACGGCGGCCTGGCGGCCGGTGTGCTCGACCACGCGGAAGAGTCCTTCGTATTCCATCGAAGCCTTGCCGCATTGGACACCATCCACCACGGGTTCGCCGACATAGAGCGCGTTGTCATTACACGGCGACGGATCGCCCAGATAGGAATGCGTGTGGCTGGTGAGATCGTAAATGATCGCGAGATCGGTTGCCGGCACCAGATCGTCCCAGCCATTGATCGTTTCGCAGGCGAGTTTCTTCACCTCCTTGAGCACAGCCAGACTCGGGCGCTCGTGGCCGTGGGAACTGACGGGCGAATCACCCCAGCAATCGCGGTCATGAAACATAAACCATGAGATCGCCTTGCAGCCTTGCGCCAGAGCGCAGAGCGCCATGAAGCGCATGTGGTCATCGGACACGCGGCCCGTGAGCACCTTCATCCAGGTGCCGGACATGAACTCCGCCGACCACGTGTAACGCAGCGTCGCATTCATCAGTTTCAGGACGCGCGCCATCGATTGATAGCCGGAGTAGCTCATGAAAACTCCGCGATAAAAATCATAGCCTGCGATTCCGAGCGGTCCGGTGGCCTTCTCAAATTCAGACATCCTTGTCGGCACGCCTTCGGGACGATGCGGATTAAAATTCGTCATGAAGGTCACATCCTTCACGCCATTCGCCTCGTGCATTTCGCGAAGCCTTGAGATGTATTTCGACATCGCCCATGTCTTGAACTCGCACCAGTCGGCGTAATAAGCAAAGTCGTCACCGATCATGTCCGGCACAGATCGAGGCGCGAGCACATCTTCGATCGAAGCGTATTTCTTGGGATAGGGCAGGACCGAAGCTGTGCCGTATTTTTCCGTGAGAAACTGGTGATAGAACCCTCCGCGACCCACATTCACCGGATTGTAATCCGCGGTCAGCATCCCATCCTGCACGATGTAACTGACCTCGTTGTCGAGGTTCAACATCGTGATGAATCCGCCGTTGGATTTCAGACGCGGCTTGATGATTTTGTCCACTTCGAAGATCCACTTGCGGCACCACTCGAGATACTCCGGGTGGAGGTAGGAAGGTTGCGATCCTTCCCGTTTGCCGATCCAGTAGCCCTGCGTCGTGCGGTTCTGGTAGTCCCAGCACATGATGTTCGGATCCCCCATGACCAACCATTCCGGGTAGGCCCCGTGGATCATTTCATTGCAGCAAAACGGACCGCAGCGGAAATTCAGTTCCAGCCCGAGTTCCTGCACGAGGTCGAGGAAATGGTAGAGGTTGAGATTCGGATTCGTTTTGCCTTCGAAATCCAAAACTCCGGCGGGATGTTCCGCACTCGGCGGGCCTACGAGATGCGTCGCCCATTGCACATAGGTGGTGACATTTTTGAGTCCGGCTTCTTTAAACTTGAGAAGGATCGGCTTCCAGTAACGGGCTTCGAGGCGGAAGTATTGAATTTCGCCGCCAAAAATGTCGGCGCAGTGAGGAGTAGAGTTGGTTGACATAAATTATTGTTGCCATTAGTTAGCTAATCAATTTATGATTTCTTGGTCAAATGAAAAATCGTCTTCATGAAAAGATTCACGCTGAGTTGAGGCGTGAAATTCTTTCGCAACGGAAGCCGGGCGAGCGACTCCCCTCGGAGGCCGAACTGGCGAGGCGTTTTCAGGTGAGCATCGTCACCCTGCGCAATGCGACACTGGCATTAGAGTCGGACGGTTTGGTGAAGCGGATTTCCGGCGTGGGAGTCGTGGTTTGTGAACGCAAGACGCATGGCCGACTCGCCTTAGTCAGCCGGGATGTGGCATTTGATCCCCGGCCGCTCTATTTTCACCTGCGTTTCACTCCGCTGCTCCAGCGAAATTTGGTTCACGCCGGATGGGAAACGGTGACGCACCTGCAGATTGGAAGCGACTCCTCAAACTTGTCGAATCTCCAAAGCGATATGTCCCGGGGGCGCTACGACGCCATCATCTGGACTTTGGGCGATGCTCCCAAAGATTTTCGCGACGCCGCGCAAGAGCGCGGCGTGATGCTGCTCGGAGGGCCCGACCGCCCACTCGTGCAGGTGGATTCCGATGCCATGATCCGTGACGGAGTCGATCATTTGGTCGCCACGGGATGCCGACGGGTGGCAGGACTGTTCTCCGGGCCACCGACGGAAATTCCCAAATCAGACAACGGACACGCCACGCAGGTCTTCAACAAGCGTCTCCACCATCATGGTCTCAAAACGGCTCCCGGCCGGGTTGTTCAAGATACCGAAGCGCGCCTTCTGGGCAGCGGCTGGCAGGGCTTCCGCGATCTCTGGACAGCGTCCAGAGAACGACCAGACGGACTGCTCGTGCTCGACGACGTGCTCTACCGCGACGCGGCCCGCGCGATTCTCGAAATCGGAGTCCGCGTTCCCTCCCAGCTCCGCATCGTCACCCACTCAAATCGCGGCGACGATCTGGTGCATCCGTTTCCCGTCAGCCTGCTGGAGGTTGACCCCGAAGAAATGGCGGCGGCCGCTGCGGACTTCATCATACAATCCCTCGAAGGCCAATCGGCCACCGCGCGAGCCATTCCGGTGCGATTGATCGAAGCCCGCGAAGCCAAAACCAGCGCATCCCCTCTCCTTCACCACTCTTAATCCCAATGACAACCACCGACAAAACGACAACCATCGAAATCCTACATCCCAACGAAGCCTGCGGCTGGAGCGGACTCGCTCCGCTGGCCGCCGGACTGGATACCAGCGCCCTTACCACCAAGCTGATCTTTGAAAAAAACGAGCCCGGCTTTCTCATCGCACACGCTGAAATCACGAATACCGGCTCCGCCGCAGTCCGCGTCAAAAGCATCCGCTGGACGCATCCGGGCCGTAGCGAGCACACGCTGAAATTTTCTCCTGCGCACGATCCCCACTATTTCTCAACCGAGAACTACCGCGCGGATTATTTCGGAACCGGAACAACAAATGTTGACGAGTTTTCCGCTCCCCTCCCCAATGCGACAACCGAGCTTGGCTGGTCCGAAGACGCCATGTTTCCGGGACTGTTCATTGGCGCTGCAGAAAAGCCGCTCGGGCTTTTCTGTGCCGCGCTCACCCAGAAAAAACTCCACCTGTTATTCCGCCTTCGCGGATTCAACCACAAGGGCGAATGGTTCTTCGAAATCGACGAGCACCCGAGTCTCCCAGAGGGCTTCCTCATCGCCCCCGGCGAAACCGTTCCCGGTGAAAGCCTCTTCTTCGGCCTCTGCCAAACAAACAACCCGCAGGACGCAACAGTCGAATACGAGAAGCAACTCGAAGCCCGCGGGGTCTATGATCGGCTCAAACAAAACCCACTCGCCGACCAGCGCATTTGGTGCAGTTGGAACTACGATTTCTTCGCCAACATCACCGAGTCCGATGTGATGCGGCAGATCCCGATCATCCGCGAGAATTTCCCAAATGTGAAATTCATCCAGCTCGATGATGGCTATCAAAAAGAGATCGTCCCCGGAGCCCGCGCCATGATCGATCTCGTCTATGACGGCGTGGATCCGTTCGATCCCGTGAAGTTCCCGTGCGGCGCAAAAGGACTCGCCGACCAGATCAAAGCCGAGGGCTTCCGTCCCGCCATTTGGCTCGGTCTTTGGGCTTCCAAGGTTTCACGCTTAGTTCAAGAACATCCCGATTGGGTGCTCCAAGACGAGCTTGGCCGACCCATGATTTTCGAAGCCTGGTATGGCGGCACCTGCGTGCTGGATGCCTCGCTGATCGAGGTGCAGGAATACTTCGAGCGCGTCGCGGAAACCGTCTTTGGAAAGTGGGGCTACGAGGGCGTGAAGCTCGACTTCTCATCCTTCGCCTTCGAGGGAAAACG
>CAIWSO010000360.1 GCA_903915315.1 uncultured Spartobacteria bacterium
ATTAAGTTTTCAGTTCGGGCGGTTCGGGCGGTTCGAAGAGACGCAGAATTCTTCATGCTAGAGTAAGTTAAAAAGCGAAGCGAGAGGCTTTTTCTATGCGCATAAAACATCGGTTAATCATAAATGACATTCGGGTTCATTTCGCTTTGGCTGAACCAGGTGATGCCGTGTTCTTGTTTTAAAATTTCCTTTTGTCGGCTCCAGATGCGGTGGCAGCAACCGAAGTAATGATTGCGTCCATTGTCGGTGACTTCCATTCGGGCGCGATCGCCAGCTTCGTCGATGAGCTTGGCGATCGCGGGGTCTGCGCGGATCGGGTCTTGAAGATGTCTGCTTTTACCTGGGATGATCTTTCTGGTCTGCTTCGCAAGCTCGCGGCGGCGCAAGAGCTCAGGGTCTGGAGGCTCCGGTGGCGGCAAGGGATCTGGGGCTGGGGAAACACGTGGTGGCATGGATGCTCGAAGGGCCTCACGATCCGAGGGAGCTTTCCGACTGAGGCGACCGGTCAGATAGGAGTAAGGCATCATCACAATCCATATGGGGATCCAAATCGGGCAGGTGAGCAGGATGAAGGCTGCAGCGGCAGCCTTGATAAGGATGTCCTCTTGGCGCGGTGAAAACCACTTATTCGGGTTCCGTGCTGGCGGGCGTTTTTGGCTAAAATGCATCATGGGATCATCTCAACATATCGAGGTGGATTATTGGGTGTGATGGTCAGGATTGGTTACTTGGTTTGAGGGCTTCCGGTTTTTGCTAAAGGAGACCTTCATAAATCGGAACCGGCTTGTTTTTTTCTAGCGTCGTCTTCCTGATTTCCTCCATCAGTTGTTTCGCGCGTAACGAGCCTTTAGCAATTTGCTCTGGGCTCATTTCTGCAGCAGTCTGCTTCAGAAATTTCTTTGCTCGGGGATGATCGCTTTCGGCAACCACAAAGCGGGCGTAGGCCTCGACTAAATCTTTTTTCACTCCTTGGCCACGGCGCAAGCAATCCCCCAAATTGGTAAGGGCGAGGGAGTCCCCTTGCTGGCTTGCCCGCATATACCACTGGACTGCTTTGGATGGGTCTTTTTTAACGCCCAAGCCTTTTTCGTAACAGAAGCCCAAATTGTTCTGTGCGGCGAGGTCACCTTTCTCTGCGGCTTTGAGGTACCATTTTGCGGCTTCGGCATCGTCTTTCTGAACGCCGATACCTTTATCATAGCAAAGGCCCAAACTCGACTGCGCGGGGGCAAATCCTTTTTCTGCGGCCATACGAATCCATTTCACACCCTCGACAGCGTCTTTCTTCACCCCCTTGCCCTCAATGTAGCAAATGCCATAGTTAATCTGGGCGCGGGCATTTCCCTGCTCTGCAGCAAGGCGGTAGAGTTGAGCGGCCTTGGAGTGGCTCTTCCAGACCCCGTGTCCCTCATCGTAGCAGATGGCCAAGCTGTAACGCCCTAGGGCATACCCCTGGTCACTCGACTTCCGATACCATCGAGCGGCTTCGCTGTAATCCTTCTTAACCCCGATGCCGTAATAGTGAAAAAAACCTAGGTAGTATTGAGCGATAGGATTGCCCTGCTCAGCTGCTTTGCGGATCCATTTTGCGGATTCCAGTTCGTCCTTTTTCGTCTCCACTCCGTAAAAGTGAAAGCATCCCACGCAGAGTTGGGCGTCGGCGTCGCCCTGAGAAGCGGATTGCTTGAGCCCCTCCATCATCTTGGAATCCTTTGCCGGAAGGATCGCGGTGGACGCGACGAAA
>CAIWSO010000361.1 GCA_903915315.1 uncultured Spartobacteria bacterium
CGAGTTATTTGAAAATACTTTTGAGGACTGGCTTGATGCGGACCTCTGGCCCGAACGATGGGGAGGTCGGCGAGGTGGAGACGACCTGGAGGCGCAAGCGGTTTTCGCCGGGCTTCAGGGCTTTCGTCACATCGAGGACAAACGGCGGCATCCAAAGCGTTTCGAATTCTTTTCCGTTCAAAGTGGCCGTCGCCATCACATTCACTTGGCCGAGGTCGAGCCTCACCTCATCGGCTTTGGCGAGGGCCTCTGGCAGATCAAAAACCACCTCCTGCGTGAGCGTATTAGGGGCTTCCTGTCCGGGCACAGCGGTCCAGCCGTCCTTGATGACGAGCGGTTCGCCGGCGGGTGCGATGACGGCTTGTTTTTGGGCGCCGGTGGACATCGTAACCGTGTAGTTGCCGGGCTGTGCGGCCTCTCCGATCAGGCTCCCATCCTTATCGAAATAAAGCTCCAGCTCGGCGCCAGAGACGGGTTGGCCATCGCGCTCGGATTTCACGACCGAGCCACCGTCCGGCAACTTGTCGCGGAACACGACAAAAAACGAGTCCACCAGATCATTGACATTCAGCGACACGCGGGTTCCGTCCCCATCTTGCCAGAACCGAGCGATCTTGCGGGTCTCACCGGTCACTGGATTGAAAAGCTCCGGGATCTTTCCTGAGGCGCGCAGAGTCACTTCGAAGGGACCGGCCTGCTTGAACTTCGCGAGGAAAAAGATCATTCCGTCATCCAGTCGTCGCGCCTTCCAAAGGACAGGACAGGTCTCCTTGGAAACGAGCGGGGAGATTTTCAACTCCTGCATTTTCTCAGCGGTGACGGGAACTCCCTCCACAAATAGGCCCCCCTGTTTTTTGAGTTCCTCGATGCGAGCGCGGACCTTCGGGCGCATTTGGAGCGCGAAGGGCTCTTGCGGCATAGCCACCATTTTGTAGCGGGTCGAGATGCGGGCGGGGTCTTTCTCATCGGGCACGACAAACTCCCCCTTCTCGACGCGGATCTTCCGCAGCAGGGCGTCCGAGTTGATGAAATCGTAGTCGTAGCCGGGCGGGACGGGATTATTTGGTCCGGTCATTTGTGGCGCGAAATCGCCGATGTAAGCGGCGGTATCGGCGACGGGCTCTCCTTGGCTCAGCATGAAGTGGCAACGCTGCAGGTAGCGCACCCAGTTGCGACTGTGGTTAAACCACGGCGTATTGCGGTGAAAGGCCGTTCCGAACCACGGGTTCAGGCCGGGCATGCCATCGCGTGGTTGGTGGGCCACGACATGCAGCACAAAGTGATTGATGCCTGCGCAGAATGCCTCATCGCCCCGCTTCTTTATGGAGTAGGGGTGATGTTTGAGGTCGAGGCCGCTGGTGAAAGCCTCTGCAAAAACATTCTGTTTGCCATAAATGTGCGCGGCGGAACTCGCGGCTCGGCACTCCACCATCATTCCGGGATTCCACTCTTGGGTCCAGAACTCGCCGGCAATCTGGTCAGCATAGCCCCCATAGGTCAGGAATTCTCCGGGGAATCCCCAATGCCCGTAGTTTTCGCACCAGGTACGCAATCCATTCTCAGCGGCCACCTCGCGCAATCCGCCGATATAGTTCTCCGCAATGAGATCCGCCACCGTCCGCCGCAGATCCGACAAGAAGCCGTCCGAGGCTTGAGCGCTATCAATCACGAGACCGGTTAGAATCGGCAACATCACAAGCGGATCGTAGCCATTCCGTGCAGCGAAGGTTTTGTCAAAGCCGTCGGTCCAATTTTGAGATCCGACCTCGTAGCTGTCGATCGTGATGCCCTTAAATGCCTTGCGCTCATCGGGTGTCATCTCAGCCATCAGTTGGTCGAACATCGAATGGAAGTGATATCGGATGATCTCCTTGCTCATCTTGTCGCACTCGAGTCCGGTGGCTTCACGATCGGCGGCTTGATTCGTTTTACCGGTCGTCACCATGCCGAAGTAAAGGATGGTCCACTCCCCTTGCGGCAACTCGCAGGTGAGCACGCCGTTCGCATCGAGTTTGTCGGTGAGATTGAGAATCTCCTCACGGCGCAGCACCACAGAATCATCCGCCGGCTGCTGCGTGCTGGGAAAGATGTAGGAATCCCACGCCGGAACTGGAGATGGGAACATGCGCCCCAGTTGTTTTTCGACCGCTTTAGCCACGACGGGATCAGAGCTCAGCGTCACCTCCGACACGTCATTCACGGAAGTGGCCACCCATTCAAATACCTTCGCAGTTGTATCCTTCAAGCTGAAGGTCACTGCTCCTAATGGAAGGAAATCGGTCTTCGGGTTGGATCCACCTGCCTTGATGTCCACCACCAACGTGCGAGCACCACTTTCATCCAACGCATAAAGTTTCCCAGCGATCGCAAATTTGGTAGACTTTGGCACAATCGTCAATCCACGTGCCGTCCAGGGTTCTTTGTACTCAAAATGCAGAATCTTGCTCAAATTCGACCCGGACAGTTCCCACGGTTTTGTGGAGCAAGGCCCAGTAATACGGGCCATCTGCCAACCTGGGAAATCACTTGCATTATCACGCCACCCGTCGATCTCGTCGGCGCGGACCTGCCAGGAGGCATCGGTCCCCACTAGCTGCTCATTGCCGTCTTTGTATTCCAGCTCAAGTAACGCGATC
>CAIWSO010000362.1 GCA_903915315.1 uncultured Spartobacteria bacterium
CAACTCTGCGCGACCTTGGCATCGATGAGATCGATCTTTATCTCAACCACTGGCCCTGGCCGAATGTGCATGCGCCAGGTTGCACGGGCGATCAGCGCAATCCCGACGCGGTGCCCTATATCCACGAAGCGTTTCTCGAGACGTGGGCAGAAATTTGTAAACTCAAGAAGGCCGGAAAAATCATCGACATCGGCACTTCGAATCACACCCGCGCCAACATGGAACTTCTCCTGCGCGATGTGGCAGCGGACGAACGTCCAGTCTGCAACCAGATGGAACTCCACCCGCTTTTCCAGCAGACCGAACTTCGCCGCTATTTTGAATCCGAGGGCATCGCCTGCACCGGCTACATGGCGATGGGATCACCCAAGCGCCCGAGTCGCGATAAATTCAAGGAGCATCGTTCGGATATGCACGATCCGTTGATCCAGGAAATCGCGCGCGAGTGCGGCGTCTCCGCCGGACAAGTCTGCCTTGCCTGGGCTGCTCAGCGCGAGAACCACAGCGGTGGCTATGTCGTTATGTCCACCAATGCGGAACGCATTCACGAAAACCTTGTTCCCGCGACAAAGGACATCCTCAGCGCGGAGCAAGTCCTCCGCATCAGCGGCGACGGGACCGACGCGAATCCCGGAATCGATGCGAACAACCGCCTCATTTGGGGGCAGGTTTTTCTCTGGCCGGAGGCGGACGGCGACTGGCGTCTTCTCTGGGATGACTCGCAGGTCTTCCTCTCCCGCGACGGATACCAGAAGTTTAAATCCTCGTGGAACGCTCACCACGCCGTGCAACTCGCCACCACTCACGGGAGGGCCGGACATTGAAAGAGGTCGGAATGCTCAATGGCCACATCGATTCGGCGCTGACCCGTCAGGGCCATGGCGACTTAATGATGGTAGTGGATGCCGGATTCGCCTGCCCGGATCAGGTGGAAGTTATCGACATCGCACTCCGTGAGGGTGCGCCGACCGTGCTCGAGGTTCTGGCTGAACTCCGCAAGGTGCACTCAGTCGAGAAAATCGTGATGGCGAATGAAACCCGCGACCACAACCCGACCCACTTCAAAACGGCCGCGAAGGCCTTTGGAAAAGGCGTCGAGATCGAAGTCATCCCTCACATCGAGTTCAAACAACGGAGCCACCAGGCCAAAACTATCGTCCGCACCGGCGACTTCACCGCGTGGGGAAATGTGATGTTGGTCTCCGGCGCCGGTAACCGCTGGAAAATAGAAAAAAAGTAATCCTATGAGACAAGCCATCATGACCCAACCCGGACACATCGAGTTCCGGACTGCTGAAGAGCCTGTCGCGGGGCCGGGCGAAATCCTCCTTCGCATCAAAAAAATCGGCGTTTGCGGATCCGATATCCATGTCTGGCACGGCGAGCATCCCTACACGCCGTATCCAGTGATTCAGGGGCACGAATTTTCCGCCGTGGTTGAGGCCGTCGGCGCGGGCGTCACGAAGGTCAAGCCTGGCATGAAGGCCACCGCTGCTCCCCAGCAGGTCTGCGGCAAATGCAATCCCTGCAAGCGCGGCGACTACCATATTTGCGACAGCCTAAAAGTCCGTGGATTCCAAGCCCCCGGTTGCGCGCAGGATTTGTTCATCACGACAGAGGAACGCATCGTTCCTTTTCCCGAGAGTCTCAGCTTTGAGCAGGGCGCACTCATCGAGCCGGCCTCCGTTGCCGCGCACGCCACGAATCGCGTGCCGACCCTGAAGGGGAAAAATGTCCTCGTCACCGGCGCGGGCACGATCGGCAACCTCGTCGCCCAGGCCGCAAAATGCCGGGGCGCGAAAAAAGTTCTCATTACCGACCTCAGTGATTTCCGCTTGCAGAAGGCCCTCGATGCGGGAATCGACGGCGTTTGCAATGTCCGCAACGAAAAGCTCGCTGAGAAGTGCAAGGCGTTTTTCGGTGACGAGGGGTTCGATGTCGCCTTCGAGGCCGTGGGGCATGAACGTTCGCTCGACGATGCGATTCAGAACATCCAAAAGGGCGGCGACATTGTCGTGCTCGGCGTTTTTGGTGGTAAGCCCAGCGTGGATATGTCCACCGTTGGCGACCGTGAGATCAGTCTCATCGGCACACTGATGTATAGACAGGACGACTATGCGCAGGCGGTCGATTGGATCGCCTCGGGTGCGATGAAAACCACATTACTGGTGACTAAGCATTTTCCCTTTGCCGCCTATGAGGAAGCCTACCACTTTATCGAGAAGGAAGCCGACAAGACTCTCAAGGTCGTGATCGATCTCGACTGATTCCCACCCAACACCAACCCCAAACAACACCATGAACATATCTCTAATTGATGTGGCGGTCATCGCCATCTACCTCATCGGAATCACGGCCTTCGGCATCTGGGTCGGCTACCGCCGCGAAACCACCTCGGATCAATACTTCCTCGCGAGTCACTCGCTGAATTG
The DNA here is from genome assembly GCA_903915315.1 of uncultured Spartobacteria bacterium. Lineage (GTDB taxonomy): Bacteria > Verrucomicrobiota > Verrucomicrobiia > Chthoniobacterales > Terrimicrobiaceae > UBA967. The sequence goes on from CAIWSO010000362.1 coordinate 2,433, forward strand.
GTTCACAGTCGGCGCGGCTGTATTCACCTCAAACATCTCCACCATCCACCTTGTGGGTCTCGCTGCAGGCGGGGCCAAGGACGGCATGGTGATTGGCAATTTCGAGTTGATGGCGTGCACAACGCTGATCCTCTTGGCCTTGATCTTTGCCCCCTTCTACATCAACTCGGGGGTGAAAACCTTACCCGAATTCCTCGAGCGCCGCTACTGCCCGTCTGCGCGGACCTTCATGGCGGTGATCGGACTGCTCGGTGCGCTGCTCATCCACATTGGCATCAGTCTTTTCGCTGCGGCCAAAGTGTTTGAAAGCTTCCTCGGAGTTCCCATGATTTGGACCATCATCGTCCTGTCTCTTTTCACGGTGGTTTACACGATTTTGGGCGGCCTCAAGGCTGTTGTGATGACGGAAAATATCCAAGTGGTTTTGCTCCTCTTAGGTGCCACGCTTGTCACTGTGCTGGGGTTGTTCGCGCTACCATCAGTAGGCGTCAACGACATCGCGAGCTTCCGCGCTTCGCTCCCGCCCGACCACATGAAAATGCTTCACCCGCTCGTGAACGCCAAGGGTCATCTGAGCGAGTTTTCTTGGCTAGGCATCTTGCTCGGCTACCCGATCCTCGGTATTTGGTATTGGTGCGCGGATCAGACCCATGTGCAGAGGGTCCTCGCCGCGCGCAGCTTGAAAGATGGACAGAACGGCGCCCTGTTCGCTGGCTTTCTGAAAATCACGCCTGTATTCCTCATGGTTCTGCCGGGCGTGATCGGCTACGTGCTCTGGAGCAAGGGGGCATTTCAGCTTCACAACGTGCCCGGAACAAACAACCCCGATTTCAACACGATGTTGCCAGAGTTGATCAACCACCTCGTTCCGGTCGGGCTCAAAGGCCTCCTCGCGGCCTGTATGGCGGCGGCGCTTATGAGCTGCATGGCGGCGGCGCTCAATAGCTGCGCGACGCTCATCTCGATGGACATGGTCAAGCGCATGCGTCCCGAAGCCACCGATAAGAGCGTGGTTTTCATCGGACGTGTCGCCACGGCGGTCATCATGGTGCTTGCGATGCTCTGGTCCACACAGGGGAACCAGTTCGGAACGATTTTCGAGGCGATTAACAAAATCCCCATGACTTTCGCGCCAGCCGTGACCACAGTCTTCGTGTTGGGCGTTCTCTGGAAGCGGGGCACCAAGGAAGCGGCAATGACCACCCTGTATCTGGGATCCCTCATCGGCGTGGGTTATTTCATGATCGATATGCCTGGCGTGGGACGGATGTTCCTCGGCGAATCAGCCGGCCCGGATTTCCTGGGATTGGTTTCGGATCCTGCCGTGGGCTTGGGCGTTCCTTTCATGCTCGTTGGGCCGTTCATCGCCGTTGTCTGCTTCGGGATCTACATTGTGACAAGCCTCCTGACTCCCGCCATGGACGAGGCGGAAGTTGCCAAGGTTTGCTGGGATCACCCGCTCGCCTTCATGAAAGGCCCTGTGGAAGCCGTAAGCGACCCGCGCATCGTCACGCTGATCCTGCTCGGTTCGCTGGCTGTGATCTACCTCTGGATCCGCTAGGAAAATGAGGAGCGCACCGGTCGTTGTCGGTATCGGGGAGATACTTTGGGATGTCTTCCCCGAAGGCAAAAAACTCGGCGGCGCCCCGCTGAATTTCAGCCACCACTGCGGCCAACTCGGCGCCTCGGCCCATCCCGTGAGCGTCGTTGGGGCGGACGCCGACGGAGCGGAAATCCGCCAAATCCTCACCTCGAAAAACCTTCCGGACGCCCATGTCCAAACCGACACGGCCCATCCCACAGGGCGAGTGAATGTGACCCTTCAAAACGGCAAGCCAACCTACGAAATCCTCGCCGAGGTGGCTTGGAACTACATCCGCTTCGAGCAAAACCTCCGGAATCTCGCCTCGCGCGCTGACGCCGTTTGCTTCGGATCGCTCGC
>CAIWSO010000363.1 GCA_903915315.1 uncultured Spartobacteria bacterium
AGACGGCCGTCCCCCCCTTCTTTTGCGCTGCAAAGTCCAATTTCAAAGGGCCAATGGTATTAACTTCCATGAAATCCGCTGCCTTTCCTCGTTGTTCACGATGGAGGAGGTGCTACCGATCGAGCCGCTGGTGCCGTTGCCAACGATGAGCGTGCCGGCATTGATGGTGGTCGTGCCCTTGTAGGTGTTCGCACTGGTGAGCGTGAGGTTTCCCGTGCCGTTTTTGGTGAGGCCAGCGGAGCCGGCGAGCACGGAGGACATGCTGTCGGTGTCGGTAGCTGTTTTATCAACTCGCGTCAGTTGAATCCTTGACAAAAGCATCGGCGTATTGCAGTATTGCAGCATGACAGCAATACCGGTATCAAAGCGCGGAACAATCACCTTGCCGCCTGAAATTCGTAGAGCCTTGGGCTTGGAGGCTGCCGAGAACCCGATGATGCTGGTCGAGATGCGCGGCGGGGGCGTTTTCCTTCAACCTGCCGAGGCCATGCCTGTGCGAGACATTCCGCTCGAGACGATGCAACAGTGGATCGCCGAGGATGGGCGCGACTCTGAATCGTTTTGGCAGAAGGCCGGCAAGGCATGAGAATTTTTTTAGACAGCAGCGTGATCATCTCGGCCTGCGGCTCGGAACGATCCCTCTCACGATTGATTTTTGAAATCGCCGCCGAGAGGGGGTGGTTCTTGGTTTCAGCTGCCTACTGCCGGGCCGAAACGGTAAAAAATCTCACCAAATTTCCATCAGCAGCCACCAAGCGATGGGAAGATTATCAGCACAGGATCGAATGGCTGCCCAACGCTCTCACCACACGCAGGCCGCTTTTGCTCACAGCGTCAAAAGACAAGCCGGTTCTGGTTTCGGCCCTTGCCGCCGAGTGCGAGACCTTTCTCACGCTGGACAGGGGGGACTTCAGCCTGCTTCTCGGCACAGAGGTCTACAGGATGTTAGTCACAACCCCACGGGATTTTTTGATCAGCGCAGGATTGGGATAGATGTTCCTTTCCCCCCCCCGCTCCTATTGCCTAGCAGCGCGCGGAGAAGGTAAAAGCCGCTGGATCACCCGACTGAAGGACGTCCTCTGCTGACTCACAAGAATGGATAAGACCTACATCAAAGCCGTGAAGTTGATGCTCCGCATCGCCCCGGGGCTCATCGGGCATAACGGGGCTGGTAACCAGGCGGCGGGGCAGCCGCTCGGTAGACTGCCACAGGCAGCCCGAAGCAGCGCCGGAGGGAAGGCGCAACTCAAAAAATTTATATCAATGGCTCCGTGCTTGGGCTCACGAAAACCGATTGAAATTTTCTTCATAAACACTAATCTCAAACTATGAGTGCGCTGGAATTAGTGCAGGCAGTAAAAAAACTTCCACCTCAGGAGTTGCGGATTTTCTCCGATTGGTTTGAGCAATATTCTTCAGACAAGTGGGATGAAAAAATTGAAAAAGACATTCTGAGTGGCCGGCTGGCCAAATTAGCTGCAAAGGCCGATGAAGATTTTGAAGCGGGCAGGTGTTCACCACTGTGAATCATTTCGCTTCCCCTGACTTCTGGTTTTTTTACAGACAACTTCCTGATGAAATTCAAAGTCTTGCTGACAAAAATTTCGAACTCCTCAAGCAAAATCCTAGTCACCCATCCTTGCGGCTTAAGAAAATCGGCGTGATTTATACCGTGCGTGTCGGCTTGCACTACCGAGCGATCGCAAAGGATAGACCAGAAGGCTTAGTTTGGTATTGGATCGGACACCACTCGGTTTACGACAGCCTTATTCAGTAAAAGCAGAATCTTTGTAAAAAAGCATTCTTATACCATTGTCTCTTTGAAATTAGACTTTAAAACCGCAAGAGAAACCAATCGTTTCTACTTCACGCGAATGTTTAAAAAAACGACAGGTCATTCTCCGGCCGAATTTCGCAAAGAGCATGCCCTGAGATACTCGGCAACCTAGACGCCTTCTCGCAAAGGCGCG
>CAIWSO010000364.1 GCA_903915315.1 uncultured Spartobacteria bacterium
CTTCTCGCCACGCCTGATATCGCCGACAAGAACCTTCTTGATACCACTCGCATGGGGAGCGCTCTCGTAGTTGAAATAGGCGGTCAAACCCGTGAGAAAAACGCCCACCACCATCAACGGAAGCAGAATCCGAAAAATGCTTCGACCAGCTCCCAGCATCGATATGATCTCATTCGATCGAGACATCGCCGAGAGTGAATAGAGAATCGCAAGCAAGGTGCCAATCGGCACACTCATCACAACAATTTCTGGAATTTGAGAGGCGTAATACTCCCATAGCGATTGAAAGGAAGCATTCCCGAGCATGAAATCCTGCAAATTATCGCTCAGATCAAAGACAAACCAAATCCCAATAAATCCGATCAAACAATAAAGAAACGGGACTAAGAATTTTTTTAGGACGTAGCGGTCGAGAATCGTCATTTCAATAGCTGAAAATCATACCCACCTGTATACGAAGCGTCAATCGGCGGAAAAAAACGATCACAGCCGATTTTGCAAAAGGGCGAGGTCCAAAGCGAGACGGATTGCGAACTTCATGCTGTCAGATCGGGCCACACCCTTGCCAGCAATGTCAAAGGCCGTACCGTGGTCGGGACTGGTGCGGATAAATGGCAAACCGAGAGTGACATTCACGCCCTCGTGAAAGGCAAGCAACTTGAGCGGAATCAGTCCCTGATCGTGATACATACAAAGCACTCCATCGAACTCTCCTGAAACAGTCCGGTGGAAGATGGTGTCTGGAGCAAAGGGGCCAAAAAATTCCCCCCGTTTCCTCAATCGCGCAACCGCAGGCGCAATGATCTGGATTTCCTCACTGCCGAGATCTCCATTTTCACCAGCATGGGGATTCAATCCCGCCACGGCGATACGAGGATTTTTAATACCACGCATTGCGAGGAACTGACGCAGCAATTCCCCAACCCGCACGATTTCATCTGCGGTTATCTTCTCGGCGACTTGATGGAGTGGGATGTGAGCGGTGACGAGTGCCACAGTGATCGCACCGCCGGTGAGGCACATGGCAAAATTCTCAACCTGCGCTTTCGCGGCAAAAAATTCCGTTTGTCCGGGAAAATCGTAGCCGATTTGATGCAATGCGTGTTTGCAGACAGGACCGGTGACCACGGCATTCCATTCACCGGAAAGCAACTTCGCTGCGGCCAATTCGAGTGCATTCATGGCCGATCGCGCGGAGGCCTCGGTGGGATGACCGGGAATGTGACCAGACGTTTCGCCGACGACCTCAATGACACATCCCTCGGGCAAGACGAAATCTCTCACAGCGGCCTCGATTATCTCGGGGCCAACTCCGGCGGGATCACCCCGCGTAATGCCGATGCGAAACACATCCATACTCAAAGACCGAGGTGCATTTTACCCTTCCATCAGATTGGCCGTGGCCCCCTCACGTCCGCGAAGTCGAAGAAGGATGGGCAGGCCAGGGAACTCCCATTTGTCACGAATGCGGGCGCAGAGGTAGTTGACGTAACTCTCCATGAGTAAACTCGGATCATTCACAAAAAGAATGAAAAGCGGTGAGGAAATCGGCGACTCGCTTCTCTCGTTGGCTTGCGTCGCGTAGAGAAGTTTGAATCGGCGATTCGATTTCACAGACGGTGACTGACGCTCCATCGCAGCTCGAAGAACGCGGTTCAACTCACCCGTTCCAGCACGGCGGGTCGAGTGCTGGCGCACTTTTTCAACCATCGTGAAAAGACGACGCACATTTTCTCCCGTGAGCGCGGATAGAACAACGACCGGCGCATAATCGAGGAAAAACAATTCTTGGCGGATGTGCTCGATGTGTTCGCGGAGAAGCTCATCTTCATCGCCGCCCTGCTTTTGGATGAGATCCCACTTGTTCAGAGCAATGATGGCCGGCTTCTTGGCTTGCTGAATCAACCCAGCGATCTTCTTGTCCTGCATAGTCACTCCCATCGTGGCATCGATCACAAGAATATTCAGATCCACACGACGAATGGTTTTTTCCGAACGCATCACGCTGAAGACTTCGACAGAGGAATTATGCCTAGAGCGATGGCGTATGCCGGCTGTGTCGCAAAGGATGTAGCGGTTCCCATCGCGCTCGGCCTCGACGTCGATCGTATCACGAGTCGTTCCGGCAATCTCGCTCACCGTTGTGCGGTTGTCGTTAAGAATGGAATTCACCAGTGACGATTTTCCCACATTCGGACGTCCAACGAGAGCCAACTTGGGAAGACGCTCGGGAGCCGACTCGTCAGAGATTTCGGCCTCCGGGAGCAAGGATTCGATCTCCTCAACGAGGTCGCCGATACCGCGACCGTGCGCCGCACTCACCGCACAAGTATGTTTAAAACCCAATCTGGAAAATTCAAAAGCGCGCGACTCATGACCCTCGGTATCCACTTTATTGACGACGAGGATGAGCGGGCGAGCGGTTCCGCGAACCATGGAAGCGACTTCGGCATCGAGTGGCGTGACTCCATCAATCGAGTCCGTGACAAAAAGAATAACGTCAGCCGACTCCATCGCAATGAATGCCCCCTCACGCGTGCTTTCCGCAAAGTCGGGGTCTGGCTCGGATCCGATACCGCCCGTATCGACAATCTCAAATGGGGCCGAGCCCAACTTGCAAACTGAGGCAATACGATCGCGAGTCACCCCCGCTTGATCGTGAACGATCGAGATCATACGGCCGGCTAGGCGATTGAAGAGGGCCGATTTTCCGACATTGGGACGACCGATGATGGCGACGTTACGCATGTGATTACTTAATGGATTTTTTCGTTGTGCCTGAGCTGGCTGATCCCTCGGATCAAATATTCCGCCCCGCTGATGAATGTGAAGATACCAGCAACGTAGACGAGTGCCAGATAACTCGGCAACTGTAGCATGATCATGGCAAGAGACAGCATTTGTAATGCCGTGGCCGCTTTTCCCGTCATGGAGGGGCGAATCTCCAAGTTCTGATGCAGAAAATGCAGCAACCCACATCCCAGCAAAATCAACGCATCGCGGGCAATAACCAATACAGCGAACCACATTGGAAACGAATGCGTCCAATGTGTGAGACTCAATGTGATGATGGCCGTGAGAAGCAATCCCTTGTCGGCAATAGGGTCTAATAGAGCACCAAGCCGACTTCGTTGATTCCACCGTCTCGCCACATACCCGTCGATTCCATCCGTGCAGGCAGCGAGAATAAATACCCCGATCGCGACAAGTCGCTGCCACTCGAGTGGGGAGCCGGTCTCCACGCTTTTGCCATAATAAATACTGAAAAGGACAAAGATCGGTATCAGCAAGATCCGCACAATGGTGATCTGATTCGCGACTGTCATAGGCAAAAAAATAACCCTTCTCGATCGATTCTGCAAACTAAGGAGATGAGAATCAACTATCCGACAGCAAGCAATAACCGCTCATCAGTAGTCATTTTTCTTGATGACCCACAGGGGAGATTACCCAAAGAAAAATTCCCAATAGCGACACGCAAAAGTCGTATCGTCGGATGACCCACGGCAGCCGTCATTCTTCGCACTTGGCGATTGCGACCCTCGTGAATTTGAAGCTCAATCCAGAAATCGGAAACGCTTTTTCTGATTCGCACAGGAGGATCACGCGGCGGCACTACTGGCTGGGGATCGAGAATTCGCGCATTCGCAGGAAGAGTCAGCTTGCCGTCGAGAGGAATTCCGGATTCCAGTTGGGCAAGCGCCTCGGTTGACGGTAAACGCTCGACTAGGGCCCAGTAGGTTTTTTTGACATGACGGCCCGGAGAGAGAAGACGGGCATTCCACTCGGGTTCGTCGGAAAGCAAAAGCAGCCCCTCCGAGTCGGCATCCAATCGTCCGATGGGATAAACCGAAGAAGGAAACCCGAACTCCGCTAGAGATCGATTCGGGCTCCCATCCGGTGTGAACTGCGAGAGGACCCCGCAAGGTTTGTGAAAAACGAGAATCAAAGAATTTTCAGACGGGTGAGATCCTGGGAATCCACGATTCCCACTGGCCTGCGCTTTTCATCAAGAACAACCAGATCATCGATGCGATGGTGCTCGAGCACTTGCAGGACCTCCGCCGCGAGACGGTCGCCGGTGATAGTGATGGGATTTCGCGTCATGAAGTCGCCCACAGGCAGCGAGCCGATCCCGGGATTCCCAGGGAAATGGCGGGCAAAGTCGCCATGCGTGAAAATGCCAGCGAGCGTCTCATCCTCATTCACCACAACGGCCGCACCAGTCCGATATTTCGTCATGGCCTGAATGGCCTCGACGACCGGAGCCGCTGGAGAGATCAAGGCCAGTTCATCGATTTTGCGCATGATTTGATTCACTCGCAGGAGCAAGGATCGCCCAAGACTGCCGCCTGGATGGTATTTCGCGAAGTCCTCTTTGCGAAACCCGCGGCTTTCCAGCAGCACCATGGCCAGCGCATCGCCAAGGATGAGCATCGAGGTCGTGCTGGAAGTCGGCGCCAAGTTCAAGGGACAGGCCTCTTGTGATACGGACACATCGAGTACCGCACTCGCGGCCTTGGCGAGCGTGGAATTTTTATCTCCCGTCAGTGCGATGATCGGCAGGCCGAAGCGCACGACCGCTGGCAATACCGAAAGCAGTTCCTGCGTCTCCCCGCTGTAGCTCAAAGCCAGAACGACGTCACCATCAGCGACGATCCCAAGATCTCCATGGAGGGCGTTGAGGGAATTCAAAACGACAGCCGTGGATCCCGTGCTAGTGAGAGTCGCTGCAATCTTTTCACCGATCGTGCCGGATTTTCCGACGCCGAGAACGACGACTTTGTTGCGACGTTCAAGGGCATCACGGATCAGATCGACAGCAAGAATGAATTGGGAATCCAACCGCGCCGCCGTTGCGGAAGCCTCGGCCAACTCGATTTCAAAAACCCGTCGTGCACGTTCAAGGTAATCCATAGAAATCATCATGCCTCAAATGCGAATCCCGTTGCAAGTATAGCAACTCCGCCCCCTCACGCCGCAGGCTATCGTGAATCCTCTCGGCGTTTTTCGAACCAGGCTTTCGCGACTTCCCAGACAATCGGCAGGACGGACACGACAATGATCCCAAGAATCACCAACTTCATGTTTTTCTGAACGATGGGAAGACCGCCAAAGAAATAGCCCCCACCCACAAAAAGCCCCACCCAAATGATGGCCCCAGTGATATTATAGATCACGAATTTGGTGTAATTCATGGCCCCCACCCCCGCCACAAAAGGCGCAAAGGTTCGAACGATCGGGACGAATCGCGCGAGAATGATCGCGCGTCCACCGTATTTTTCATAAAAAGCATGCGCCTTCATCAGGTGCGCCTTATTGAAAAACCGACTGGACTCAAAGTGAAACACCCTCGGCCCGATCCATTTTCCAATAGCATAGTTGAGCGTGTCGCCTAGGATGGCGGCAACCAAGAGGAGAACGAGGAGGATCTTTAAATCCATAGTGCCCTGCGATGCCAAAGCTCCGACCGCGAAGAGAAGGGAATCCCCCGGCAGAAAGGGCGTCACAACAAGACCCGTTTCACAAAAAACAATTGCAAAAAGCAGGGCATAAACCCAAACGCCATAATTCGCAATAAACTCGGCAAGGTGCCTTTCAGTATGGAGAAAAAAATCGATGAACTCGCTCATGATGCTGGCAGTTATCGTCGGCACAACCGCTTGAAGCAAATGAAAACCAACAATTGCCATTTCCCATCACCTCATCCGCACTGATAAGCTCGCCATTATGAGCGAGTCACCAGATACAGATTTAACGAAAGATTCTTCCCACCCAGTCGGTGGAATTCAGATCGTCGTTGTCGGTGGCGGCGCGGCGGGATTCTTCGCCGCGATTGCCGCTGCAGAAGGCAATCTCAAGGCCAACGTCACCCTTCTGGAAAAAAGCGCCCATGTGCTTGCGAAAGTTCGCATCTCGGGCGGCGGTCGCTGCAATGTCACTCAGGCCTGCTTTGACGCACGCGAGCTATCGAAACGCTATCCACGCGGTGGGCGCGCCCTCATCGGTCCCCTCACCCGATTTGGCCCCGCCGATACTATCGAGTGGTTTGAATCCCGAGGAGTCAAACTCAAGACCGAACCAGATGGCCGCATGTTTCCCGTCACCGATTCCTCCCAGACCATCATCGACTGCCTCATGTCCGCCGCGAGGAAAAACCGCGTCCGCATCCTCACCGAGACAGGTTTAAAGTCAGCCACCCCTCGAGACGGAGGCGGGTTTTCCCTCACCCTCACAAACAATACCACCCTCGAGTGCGACCGTCTTCTTTGGGCCGGCGGGGGATGCAAGCCGGACTCCCACCCCGCCACCCAACTCGGCCACACGCTATTACCACCAGTCCCATCTCTTTTCACCTTTCATGTGAATTCGCCTTGGTTACGCGATCTCGCGGGCATTTCTCTAGACCCCGTTCAAGTGAGCGTTCCCGGCACGAACTTAAAAGAGACCGGCCCCGTCCTATGCACGCACGCCGGCCTGAGTGGGCCAGCCATCCTGCGCCTTTCCGCATGGGGTGCCAGAAAGCTCCACGAAAAAAACTACCACTTCGACCTCCATATCAACTGGCTCCCAAAATCATCACACGAGGAAATTTTGGCGGAAATGCAAGCCCGTCGAGACACAAGCGGAGC
>CAIWSO010000365.1 GCA_903915315.1 uncultured Spartobacteria bacterium
ACCAATAAAAAAATCCCTGCCACAGCACGAGGCCGCGACAGGGAGAGGTTGGCACCTGATCTTCAGCATCCACAATTTGCTGAAAGGAGTCAACCCGCTGATTCGAATAAAAAAACATCCGCCATCACAGCGATCGCCTGGTTGTGATTGGAAAATTAAGGCAACTTACGGGCAGTTGTTATACGGAAAGCTATAAACGATACTGTCCAAATAAACCCTAGAGCTTGATTTCATGGGCTTCTAAGGGTGGTGGAGCCTAGGGGATTCGAACCCCTGACCTCCTCAATGCCATTGAGGCGCTCTACCAACTGAGCTAAGACCCCGCTTGCGAGGAAAAGGGAATATGCTGGAAAAGAATCGCAAGATCAAGAGCGAATCTTGGCCAAAGTTGCCGCGCCGATGATGCCAGCGTCATTTTGCATTTTGGCCACCTCGATCGGGACATGGCTACGGGCCTTGAGGTAGGGAAGAAACTTGTCGGCCTTCTTGCTGATGCCGCCACCGATGAGGAAAAGCTCAGGAGAAAAAAGTTTTTCAAGCTCCTCGAGGAATTCACTGACAATACCCGCCCACTTTTTGAACGAGATGTCCCTTTTTTCGCGGATGCGCTCGGACGCGCGAAGTTCAATATCTTTGCCCCGGATTTTCAGTTGCCCAAATTCGGAATTGGGAAGGAGGACTCCGTCGGAGAAAATAGCCGATCCAATGCCCGTGCCGAATGTGAGAAGAATCACGACTCCGCGCCGAGCGACTCCTGCACCAAAGCGCATTTCTGCTATGCCTGCCGCATCCGCATCGTTTAGCAGAGATACAGGACATCCAAGGTGACGTTGAAAAAGTTTCGCGGCATCGAAGTTGATCCAAGATTCGTCGACGTTCGTGGCGGAGAAAATAACGCCATCCTTCACGATAGCGGGAAAGGTGATTCCAGTAGGGCCGGAATAATCAAAGTGTTTGGCGATTTGTTCTATGACCTCCGCGATGGCATCCGGTTTGGCTGGGTGCGGGGTTTTGATACGAAAGCGTTCTTTGGTGAGTTTTCCTGTTTTGACATTCACGAGGGCACCTTTGATTCCAGTTCCACCGATATCAATGCCGAGGAGAATGTTGGGGTTGGAGCTGCGCATATACGATATCGCATCACCTCAAGGTTGTCTCATCACGTCAAGGCCGGCCTTTGCAGAAAAAGAATTTTCCGTGTAAGAATGAAGGCATGTCATCGATGCCAATTCCACTCCGCTCCGAAGTTCCTGAATCCGACCAATGGGATCTGAAGCCGCTTTTCCAGTCTGCTGCCGATTGGGAGACAGACTTTGTGCGTTTGCAACAAACGTTCGAAAAGGTCGCGAAGTTCCGTGGCCATGTGGGGGATTCTGCCAAATCCTTGGCGGAGGTTTTGGAGTTTGAAAAACAAATCGATCTCCTCACCGACCAACTGAACCAATATGCGGCGCTCTGCACGGCGGGTGATAGTGCGGATGCAGATGCGCTATCCCGTGAGGCGAGATTGGATAGCCTTCTGGTAAGGGTGGGGGAGGCGTTTTCATTCATTTCACCAGAAATCCAAGCGATCTCTGATGATCTCTTTGAGAAGTTCCTTGCCGCTCCAGAATTGCGGGATTGGACGATTCCGTTGCGCAAGCTTCGTCGACGCAAACTGCATACGCTCGCGGCGGGTGAGGAACGTTTGCTGGCGCTAGGTTCAGCCGCGATCCGTGGACATAGTGAGACTTTTTCGCAGCTCACGAATGTCGATATGAAGTTTGGAAAACTCAAGGATGCCGAGGGCAATGAGCGCGAGTTGACCCAAAGTTCTTTTTCCTCCTTCCTCCAGCAGCGGGATCCACAAATCAGAAAGGCGGCTTTCCACCAGTTTTACACCGAATTCAAAGACCACGAATTCACACTGGCCGCGAGTTTGGCTAGCTCGGTGAGAGCGGATGTTTTTCACGCCCGCGCTAGGAATTACCCTTCGGCTCGCGAGGCAGCTCTCTTCTCTGATGATGTTCCAGTGACCATCTATGATAATTTGATATCCACCGTCCGAGGGAATCTGGATGCCCTTTTCCGCTACTTTGAGCTTCGCCGTCGTGTGCTTAAGTTGGACGAAATTCACCACTACGACACCTATGTCCCGATGGTCGAAAACATCCAAACCAATGTCCCTTGGGATGGGGCCGTTCAGCAGGTGATGGAATCCTTGCATCCTCTGGGTGCGGAATACACAGCCACTCTGGCTCATGGTCTGCAGGGTGGTCGGTGGTGTGATCGTTACGAAAATAAAGGCAAGCGAAGCGGGGCCTTCTCTTATGGCACATTCACGAGCCCGCCTTACATCATGATGAACTATAAGGCGGATGTTTTTTCTGATGTTTACACATTGGCCCATGAGGCTGGGCACTCGATGCACACTTGGTATGCAAGAGGTGCTCAGCTTTATCAGAATTACGGATACCCGATCTTCCTCGCTGAAGTGGCATCAACTTTCAATGAGATCCTTCTCACGGAACATTTGCTCCAAAAAACAACCGACACCAAGATGCGGGCCTATATTCTCAATCGACAAATCGACGACTTGCGCGGCACGATCTACCGGCAAACGATGTTCGCGGAATTCGAGCGTGAGGCCCATGCAGCCGAAGAATCCGGCGAGGCCTTGACACTCGATGGTTTTAAGAAAATCTATCGTGGATTATTGAACGACTATTTCGGGCCCCGCTTCGTGATCGACCAGGAACTCGAAATCGAGTGCCTCCGGATTCCCCATTTTTACAGCGCGTTCTATGTTTATAAATATGCCACTGGCATATCAGCGGCGGTTGCCCTCGCGACTCAGGTTCTCGAGAGCGGCGATGCCACGAACTACATTGATTTTCTCAAGAGCGGGGGAAGTCGTTATCCGGTCGAGACATTGTGCAAGGCCGGTGTGGATATGAGTTCTCCGGCGCCGATCCAAGCCGCTCTGGATCTCTTTTCCCGACGAGTTACCGAATTGGAAAGTCTGATCGGCTGATAATGAGTGTGTGATGGATTGAATCTTATCTGAGAGGTTAGACCTGCAAAGGCATTGTTACGCAATCGTAACAATGCCGCTTTAGGTGTCTAAGGCAAGCATCTTGCAAGGCAGAAAACATCGGTGATAAGCTTCACTTCAATAGTTTAAAAAAACAGCGAGAGCACATTGTATTTTACACCCAGTCATGTTAATGGTTTTCTCAATTCAAGTTTTGACACTGATGGTTTTTTGATCCGCTCGCAATTCATAAAACCTACAGTTTTTTTATTCACGAACACCCATGGCCAATGTTTTATTAGTTGATCCTGATGAGATCGCCTTTTTGGCGCTCAAGGGATTTTTGGCCGGTGATGAACACCGAACTGCTTTCGTATCGAGTTCCCAGAAAGCGATGGAATTTCTGCGTGAGAATGTTTTGGTGGATTTGATTATTGTTGAACTCAAGCTCGAAGCGTCCACAGGCTTGGCTTTTCTGAAGACCCTCCGAAATGACTACTTCTTTCGCGATGTGCCTGTCGTCTTTTATGCGGCAAAAACAACGCATGAAGAAATTCAAGAAGCTTACAGCATGGGCGTGCAAAGTTTTTATCGAAAACCCTACGTTCAAGAGTCGATCTTGGATGAAGTCGCAAAGGTCCAGGGAAAGCAATGGTATTGGTCTTTTTTTGAGTCGGATGATGTATTTTGTCGGCGCACAGGTTTCTCACTGGACCAAATGGCAGAGGTTTTGGAGGAGCTCATTCCTGTTATCCAATCCGCTTCGCAGTCCTACAAGGAACTGGCCGATAAGTTCCTCAAAAAATCGGATTTGACAGATGAAATCAAGGAAGCCGAAAAAAAGAACCTCTTCTTGCAAATCTCCGAGCTTCGAGGGGACTTTACGGGCTTGGGAATTCCCAATTTGGAAAAATGTCTGAACTTCCTCATCACTTGTGCGCTGGAATCGCGCTGGGACGAGTTTAAGAACGCAGCGGAAGCGCTCGGACATTATGCTGTTCTCTTCAGTTATCGTGCGGATATTTGTAAACTGGAACGAAAGACATATAAGGCGACGGCCGTGCTGGATCGTCTGTCCCAAAACGCATTAATCCGTTCGCTGCCTCCGCATGAGATGCATGCGATGATTCCCAATCTTCGGGATTGTGAAATTGCAGATGGGGCCACCCTTTTCAAGCAGGGGGATCCGGGAGATTCTATGTATCTAATTGTGCATGGACTGCTCGGTGTTTACATCGAGGACAAGAATGAACCTGAGCCGAAAAAAATCGCCGAGATCAAGGATGGGGATATCGTTGGCGAGATGGCCTTGATCAGGAACGCGCCGCGTAGTGCCACGATCATTGCCCAAGCTCATACACAAATGATGCGTTTGGATAAGAGCGCATTTAAACGCCTCTTTCTTCAATCGCCTCAAATGAAACAGGCCGTTCAGGCTCTTGCAGAGCACCGTTCGATGGATAGCATCAACAAGCGAGCTGGCACCATCAACGTATCCAATTGGAGTAAAACGGCCGCCCAGAAGGTCCGCGAGATGAGTGAGCGGATTCCGATTGGATTTCTTGCGAAGAACGAGGAAAAGGAAAAAGAAGAGATCCGACGAGGAGTGTCATGTGTCGAGCATTGGAATAAAATGGTCGACAGTAAAACCTTCCCAGTTGTTTCCGAAGCGGCAATGAGGAGGGAGATCTTGGCCCTAAAAGGCTGCCCAGTGACTAAGTCAGCATCTGCCGCCTTTACGCTGACGACCAGCAGTATCGTGACTTCTCTGCATCCCGTGATGGATTTGACGGAACGTGATCCAGGTTTAGCCTTCCAGATGCTTCAGGCAGGCAACGAGATACGTCAGGCCAAAAAGAAGGATACCTCGACGTTTATAGAGGACGTTCGAATGAGCGTTAACGTTATCGGAGAAAAACGCCTTGGATCGATGGCCAAAACGATGCCGCACTTCCACGAGAGCTTCATGTATCTGAACCATGATGCAAATTGGCATAGTTACCTCAAGTTTCTGCTCGCTACAGCCGATATCGCTCAATTCACCTGCCATTACATGAGGTTGATTAGCCTCGAACAAATGGCGTTTTTGGGATCCTTGATTCACGACATCGGAAAGTTGCTTTTCTTGAGTGTGCAGCCAGCGGGCTTCGCCCACGTTTATCATTACGCTCAAGAAAATAATGTGTCGATTTTGGAGTCGGAATTGCTCCATATGAATCTCTCCACTCGTCAGATGGCCATTGATTTTGTAGAGAAAAAATGCTTCCCAACGTGTTTCAAAAACGTGATCCGCTGGGTGGAAGAACCGGATAAAGCCACTGAGGACATTGAACTTGTTATGGTGGTGGCGATGGCTCGTTACATGTGCCGCCTCTGTAGGATTGGTTTCAGCGCGGACGTCACCCACCAAGACCTGCTACCTCTTCAGTACACGCAACTCTGGGATTCGATTCAGCATCGTGCTTTACCGAGTTTCAATGTCGCTCACTACGAGATGCAAGTTCGGAGCAAACTGCTTCTACTCTAGCCTAGTGCTCATGCCCGATGCGGGCAACTCGAACACCCTCGGGGTTGTCTGATCCAAGGTTGCGTCCCTCACCCCCAAGGATTGCAACTCTTGCATCCACTGTTCTCGTGTATACTTCCTACCTTTGCTCCCATGAATCCCTGCTCCCGCGCAGTCGCCTTGCGTTGTCGATTTCGGCAAGGCGCAATCAGGAAGCGGGGGCTTGGTGTCTGCGGTTGATTCAGGGGGGGCTTGGATTCATAGGTTTCATGATGATTGATCGAGCGCATAGCTAAATTGATCATCACCTCTGCGCCAGTGGATCGTGTGTCTTAGAGGCGCTTTGAGAATCTCTGCATCGATTTTTTCTTCGGTGTGGTACCTCCGACTTCAATGACCTCAGTGGATCAAGTCGCTGGATGCTGATCTAGACTGGGTGGATTTTATGACACATTTCAGGCTTGGATTCGTTCCCGTTTTCTAGTATAAAAGTTAGTACATCAGGAATTCCTGTGGCCGCGTTAGACGGGTCAGGATGCCAACCGGGGAAGGAGAAAATCCCACGGTGGTTTGCTAAAAGCGGAAACGCTAAGCGATGTGCGGGTGACGAGCCCGAACAACAAAATCTCCTCGGACTTTATTGACCGCCGATCCTGATACAGGCCGGCGGTTTTTTATTGCCCGAGATTCCTGGTGAGAAACCCAAAAGGAGACACACCATGAACACACTCGAAACACCATCCATCCGCGTTCTCGCGCACAACCCAGACCACCACCTCTGGAACAACCACGGCACCTGGTGGTGCCACTACACCGTCCACCTGCCGGACTACACCAAGCGCCGTGTGCGACAGAGCCTCGGCACCCCGAGCGTCGAGCAGGCCCGCAAGCTGCGAGACAGGCTCCTCCAGGCCAAACCTACAAGTGGCCTATCCGAGCGGTAACCAGAACTAATCCGAGAACAACAAACCTATGCCCACGAATACAAATCCCAGCAAGGACACTCCAATCTCCGAAGACCCCGTGACACGTAGTGCCGAAGCAGCCGAAAAACTCGCCAACAGGATCCTCGCTGGCCTCACCAGCAAGCGCTCCGACGAAGAATGGGAGCACTACAAGGAACGCAC
>CAIWSO010000366.1 GCA_903915315.1 uncultured Spartobacteria bacterium
ATTCATGGTGCTGGCGATAGTACCTCCAGCATCCGGAAGATTCACAAAATACCCGCAAGTCGGATGTGTGGGCTTTGAAGTGAGTGTCAGTTGATAGCGGACGAGCGCCTCCGGCACATGCCAATTATCCGCGCCAAAAACATTCAGGCTGGAAAGCGCCAGCAAAACGAGAGCGAGCGAGGATCGTTGGCGGAGTAAGAAAATCATGAAATCAAATAGGAAGGCAATTTGCTACTAAGTCACACGTTCAGCTAAGGCGCATCACTCGCCTTTGATTTTTGTGATCAACACGGGTGGTTGTGGTGGTTTTTTAGCTTCGGTTCGCGACTGGGGAGTGACTGGGCAGCAGCAGCAAGCCATGAGTGTTTCTGCCGAGGAAACTGTACGCGGGGGCGCTGGGGGATTTTTTTTAATCTCGCGCGGAGGCGCCACAAATCCTGGTTCGCCGGTCCCATCACCCGCCAAGAGCGTGCCAGTGCAAAGCGTAGCGAAGAGGGCTTTGTTCAGATACTGGCGAGCATTCGATTTCATCATGACTTAATAATGTTGGAGGAATGGTTGAAATTTTTTTAGGACACTTTAGACATGATCACTATGACTTTCGGTGCTAGGCCTGCAAACAAATTCCCAGATTCATTATGGAGCAAAATCACTCATGCCGATTCACGCCAAGTCCGGTGCTCATTTTTTATATGAAAGAGATCATTGGCATTTTAGCTGTCGTTTTATTTTTGCAGGCGGTCGTCGCGCAGGAGGGGAAAGAACTATACGGCGACGATGTGTACTGGAATGCGACACCCAATGACGTGAACAACCTTCTCAAAAGCATGAAGGATCAGGTGGGTGCCAACTTCCAGATGGATATCCGACCGATGGATAAAATCAGTCCAGACCCCGAGCAGAATCCGGTCTTATACCGGTCGGGGCATTACCGCTTCGCCTACTCCCAAGAGGAGCGCGATAAACTGCGGCAATATGTGCTCGACGGAGGGATGATTATTTACAATACGGGCCTAGGTTCTGCGCCTTTTTACGATTCGGTTGTAAAAGAACTGAAGCTCATGTTTCCGGAGCAACCCTTGCAAAGGCTCACTGCCGACCACCCGATCTTTCACTCGTATTACGACGTCGATAAGGTCGAATACAATAAAGGGGTACAGGCTTCGGGCTATGTCGGAAACGAGCCGTTTTTTGAGGCCATCGAGATCAATTGCCGAGTAGTGGTGTTGGTTTCGCGTTGGTGTATGTCAGTCGGATGGCAAGGGGACAGCAAGGATGAGTGGCAGTCTTACAAGCCGGAATCCGCCTTCCGCCTTGGTGTCAATATCATGAATTACGCCTCCTCGATGAGGGCTTGGGCGAAAGATGTCGCTGAGGCTTCAAAGTTCCAAGACAAGCTCGCATCCTACTCCGACACCGTTTCCATGGCCCAAATCGTCTACGATGGGGTCTGGAAAACGAGACACAAGGGATTGCCCATGCTGCTGCAGAGCTTTAATGCCAAAACGGGAATACCGGTTAAATTTGGTTTGAAGGAATTGAGGCTTTCCGATTCGGGCATTTTCAATTCTCCCATTATCTATCTGACCGGCCATGAGCATTTCGAGTTGAATGCAGATGAGAAGGCAGGTCTAAAGCGATACTTGGAGAACGGTGGTGTGCTTTTTGCGGAGGCCTGCTGCGGACGCAAGGCCTTTGATAAGGCCTTTCGCGAAATAATGACCGCGATCCTACCAGATAAAAAACTCGAACTCATCCCGCAAAGTTCATCACTATTTAAGGATCCCAATAAAATCGAGTCCGTGGGACTCACTGCGGCTCTCATGCAGGAAAGTAAGGAGGGTCGAGCCGCTCCGCTCCTTTTCGGTATCCAACGCAACGGTATTTACAATGTGATATATAGTCCATTTGGACTCGCGGGCGGTTGGGAAACGGCCCAGTCTCCTTATGCGCGAGGGGTCACTGATAGTGGTGCCAACCAGATCGGGCAGAACATTCTCATGTATTCCCTCACACAATGATTCCTATGAAAAAAAGACTCACTCTTGCTGCAACGGTTCTTGCGCTCGGACTCACCTTGTCCGCACAAGCGGCCACCTCGAATGGCAACGACTTTGCGTTGTATTATCACGAGGCAAATACTCCGGATAAGAAAAGTGCCGTTCTCAAAGACGCCGAAGGTCGGCCCCATTTTTTTCGGTATCTGAAAATTCTTGAGATGACTGAGGGAGACGAGGGGGGGAAACATTACGTCGATGTGACGGCTGTTGAGCCAGCTTCCTCGATGAATGTGAAATTGCGAATTTCCGCAACCAACTCGCTAGCTTTGCTAAAAAATTCTCCGGAAACGAAGATCGGAGATGCGATCGCTGTGACTGGAAAAGTGAACTCAGTGGATACAGAGAAAAACACCATTGTTCTCGATAGTTCCATCGTCCGTCACAAAGACGTTCTTTCGCGCAAACCCGGGAAGGAACTTCTCTCCGAGGTGGATCCCACGGCGCTGGTTTATAGTTACACAGAAGGTCCGCGCCCCATCATGCTTCAAGCCCAAGACAAAGATCTCTTGGAATCTCGTGATAAAATTCTCGAGCAGGGAGGACCGAAAGCTTGGTTTGAGTTTCTTGAAACTGAAATCGCAAAACGAAAAGCTCAGCGCGCGGCTGAAAGGCAAGCGCGTTGAAAAGGCCCTCGGTTTTAGTTTCAGGTATCATGATGCGACGTATCCTCTCGACGTGCCTGTTTGTCGGACTCTGTGTTGCCTCCGCCGATGCGGCGAATGAAGCGGGTTTACTCAAAATCTGGAACCAACATATCGCCACTCCTCAGGATCATGATGCCGTGATCAATTCCTGCACGTCCTTCATGACGGATTATCCGAGTGACCCGCTCAAGCCCATCGCTCAAGACATCGAGGCTTGGCACAAAATGCAGGCGGGACGTGATAAGGAAGCGTGGCCGATCCTAGAATCGCATCTCAACGCCCCAGGTGATCCCGTGAGTGATGGGGCGCGCTTGATCGCAAAAGGCTGGCTCAGCCGCCTAGACAGAGAAAAAGCCGTTGCTGCCCTCCTCAAATACTATCGCAATGAGGTGCAGTTCCCCGAGAACCTTGAGGCTGTTTTCACGCACCCGAAGATCCCTGCGACCTTACACCCTCCACGTGTCGACCGCTTCGGAAAGCCTTGGGTCTACCAGTTGAATGGAACGCAAAAAATCCCCGGATTTTTAAATCAGAAATACGCGCTCTCCAGTTCGGAATTGGGAGATTTTTCGGATCTTAAAAAAGCGTTGGCCGCTCCGTATGCCGCACAGATCGTCGTGAAACCGCTTCAGGTTCTCCCGCCACTTGGCGACGTGACGCCAGTGAAATTCAGCACTCCCGAAAAAAACGTCACGGTTCTTTTGACCCCTGGAAAGAGCGGGAAGGATTTCTATTTGGCCTATGCTGGCGCTCAAATCATCGTGGTTTGTGACCACATGCACTGGAAAGTGTTTCCCAAACCGTAAATGTCTAAGAAACCTCACAGTGCCTCAGCGGACGGGGAAGATGTCCTGATCAAAGACGGGATCTCTGGGTTTTTGAATCCAGCGGAGATGTTCAAACTTCGCCGACTGGCTCTTCTTTCCCGCTACACGGTGGAGGGAAATCTCGCCGGAGCGCATCGCAGTCCGAAGCATGGCCCGAGTTCCGAATTTGCTTCACACAAGCCCTACGGGATGGGTGATGATCCGAAGCATATCGATTGGCGGGTGATGGCCCGCACCGACAAATATTACGTTAAACAGTATGAGGACGAAACGAATCTGCGTGTTTATTTGGCACTCGATCGCAGCGCTTCGATGGGCTACAAATCCGCCGACGGCCCCACAAAATATGAGCACGCCTGCCGCTTAGCTGCCGCTGTGGGCTACGTGGTCGTGAAGGCCCGAGACTCGGTAGGTCTGTTCCTGCACTCGGAAAAAGTCGATGTCCGCGTGGATGCCTCTAATTCCTTCCAACACCTCAATAACCTTTTAAAACATCTCCAAAAATCACCGCCCTCGTCGGGTTCTGGTATCGCGGCTACCCTTCATGAGATTGCCGCTTCCGTCAGTCGGAGAGCGTTGATCGTTGTGATCTCCGATCTGTTAGGCGACGAGGATGAGATTGCCCTCGCTATGGCGCGTCTCAGGAAGCAACGCCACGATGTGATTGTTTTTCAGACATTGGATCCTGCTGAAATGGACTTCAAACTCATGAAGGCGTGTGAGCTGTTCGATCTGGAAACCGGCGAAACTCTCGCTGTGGATCCTAACGCTTTAGCTAAAGATTATCGGAAGGCATTTGAAGCTTTCATCGAGAAATATCGGAAGTCCTTTGCCGGAATGAATATCGACTACAGGGTTGTCCGGACCGACCAGCCGTTGGACACCTTTGTGCGGGCGTATCTCGAAGAGCGCCGGAGACTCTCCAAGTAAACCATGTTTCTTGCCCCACTCTTTCTCATCGCGGCGGGTTTAGGAGCGCTCATCCCACTTGCTTTGCACTTCATGCAAAACAAGCGGAAGGTGAAGCTTCCCTTTCCGACATTGCGGTTCCTGAAAGCCGCTCAAAAAAGGTCCGCTAGCCGCACCCGCCTAGAGAACATTCTTCTGTGGCTGATCCGGACGTTGATCATGGTCTTGCTCGGCTTTGCTTTTTCCATGCCGATCATAAAGACGGGCGGTCTTGGGTGGTTTGGAGATGCGCCGAGAGATATCGCGATCATCATCGATGCCTCCTACAGCATGGCTTACAAAAATGGCAACGCGCAGATATGGGATAATGCCATTGAAGCTGCACGAAGTATCATTGAGGGCCTCAAGGAGCGGGATCGCTTCTGCATTTTTATCGCGCGCTCACAGCCTGAGGCGCTGATTGCGGAGCCTATTGGCAATAAGCAGGAGGGCCTCGCTCGTCTCAAAACCGTCACTTTTGGTGCAGGGTCCTCTCAAATGGCACCAGCCATTGAGGCTGCCGCTCAAGCCCTGAAAAAATCTCAATCCGGCTACGAAAAGGAAATACACGTCATCACGGACAACCAAGCTTTGCCTTGGCAAGGCTTCGCTCATTCCAAAATGGCTGATGATGCCTCGCCGGAATCCAAGAGCGTTGTTGAACCAGGAACCAGTGTTTTCGTTTTGATGCTCGGGGTTTCCAATCCCGAAAATACCGCGCCATTTTCCGTTGCGATGGAACCGGCCATTGTGCGCAAGGGATCGAGTGCAAAAATCAAAGTCACCAGCACGCGTACTGGTCCGCCTATTGCCTCGGCGATGACACTTTTCCTCGACGGAAAGGAAGCGGGTCGTCGCCAGGTCACGGTCCCAGATCCCGCTAGCTCAACTGGGGAGTTCACGTTGCCGTCGCTCGGTGTCGGTATCCATGAAGCTCGTATTGAAATGCCGGATGACAATCTGATCATCGATAATTCATTTTATTTTTTGATCGATGTTCAAGAGCGACGTCCTTCTCTCATTGTTGGATACAAAGATGACGCGCTTTTTGTTCGTACGGCGCTGGTGAGCAGTTTCGCGGGACTTGTTTCCATGGAGATGGTCGCCCCAGACCAATTAACTACTAAGAAGCTCACAGACTACTCTTCTGTCATCCTTTGCAATGCGCTTCCGCTCACAGGTCAGGCGATAGGCTCCGTGGAGGGCTATGTCAAAGCCGGTGGCCTCTTGATTGTTTTTCCGGGATCGAAGGCCACATCCGAGGATTACAAGGCGTGGGCGTGTTTGCCAGGGGTTCCCTCGACCGTGAACCTCGTTCCAACAAAAGAAGCGAAGACCACGCTTTCATGGGACAAACCCTTGCATCCCCTTATTCGTCCGATGCAGGAAGGGTTGGGGGCAGCGGAGCTGAGCGTTCGACGCAAGTTCTCTTGGGAAAAAGTCAACGAATCCGCTGAGGTGCTCATTTCGATGGGGCAGAAGCACCCCTTTCTCCTCGAGCGCTCTTATGGCAGTGGTAAGGTTTTAATGTTTGGAATCTCAGCCGAGCGGACGTGGAGTAATTTCCCGCTTTCGCCGTTTTTCCTCCCTCTCGTTTTACAATGCACGGAATACGGGTCTCGCGAAAAACCGCCATTCCTTTGGGCGACGGATTCGCTTGCCCTTGCGGACTACTTCCCTGATCTGAAGGGGGCACCATCCATGACCGATCCTGATGGGAAAGCGGTCCAGATCCGCAGTATGACCGAGGGCGGGAAAGCGGCTTTAATCGCAGCGGATCTCAAAAAGCCGGGCATTTATAGTTTCGCCGTTTCTGCGGATACCAAGGCCCAGCCAGCATTTGCCGTGAACCTCCCACGCAAGGAATCTGACCTCACTCCGATTTCCGAGGAGGAAATCAAATCCCTTGTCGGTATCGAGGCGCTGCATATCGCGACGGATTTATCCTCGTTTGCGAAAAAAACACAGGAAAGCCGGGTGGGTAAGACCTACGGGGAGCAACTCCTCTGGCTCGTGCTCCTCTTGCTTGTCATCGAGTTTATCTATGCAAACAAACTTGCCCGCCGAGGGAGGGACGCCGTTCTTAACTTAAAAGCCGACTCGGCTGGAAACCTGAATCTCTCGAAGGAGGCTGTTCGCAGCACATGATCGTTTACGAACATTCTATTCCCTTTGGGGTGATCCTCACATCGCTTCTCGTCGCCCTTGCGCTGGGGATTTTTTCGGCATGGAAGTCACTCCCGCGAAAAAAACCCACAGTGGTCTTGCTCGTATTGTATGTTTTTGTGCTGGCGGGAATGGGGTGGTGTATCCTTCAACCCGCGCTCAAGGACGTCCATATCCAGCTCGTGAAGCCTCGGTTTCTCGTCGCTCTCGACACCTCCAAGAGTATGTCGTTAAGCGCTTCTTCAGATATTCCCACTCGATGGGCG
>CAIWSO010000367.1 GCA_903915315.1 uncultured Spartobacteria bacterium
GAGTTGTAATTATCGATGACTCAAAAAATCCAGCAACTCGCCCAAGTGCGATTGAATCAGCCATCGCGCACATCGAGCGAAGCCTATGCCCAAATGGAAGGGGCCATGAGGGCATCCCAGACGGCGAACTCGCTGGATATGAGTGGCGTGCGATCTTCCGTTGGGCTGAGAGAGAAAGCCTCGTCATCCCGTCGCAGTTAGCGCCTGAGCGTGTCGGCGGTCGGGAGCATGATTTAACTTTCCTGCCACTTGAGCGCCGTTGGAGGAAGTTCACCAAACCGGATGGTTGCGGACTCATGGTTGATTTTGCCGATGGATGTCCGTTATTGCTTCCAAGCACTCCCTTGCAATATCTGAAGCGTCTGCAACTCCAGAATAGCTTCTGGGGCGATGATGTCCGGCTTGAAGGTGTTCAAATCACGGTGCCTGGAGCGAGGATAGTCACTACCCAACCCGATGTGAAAGGGGAGGCGCCAACGCAGGATTTTTTGAACGATTATTTGTGCGGCGAATTTGGTTTCCGAAAATTGAAAATCGCACCGATGGGTTACTACAAATCCCATTCCTACCTCCAGGGGCGTTTTGCCATGTTTGATGTCCACCCTGCAAATTTCGTCCAGGTCTCGTCAATGGTCATCTTGCCGATCGATGTGATTATGGTAGAGTGTGAAGGGACTGAACTTGCGGCATTGGAAGCCGCTCTTTGATTGTTCAATCCGCAATCCGTTTCAGGATTTGGCCACGGCACTCGTTAACAGCATCGGAATGCCAGAAAATCAGGAGGCTTGGAGTTTCTCGACGCGCACATAGGCGTTGTAGTCGGGCACTCCGCCGTGGGCGTCCACCACGCCTTTGCGAATGATGTTGTTCCCCTCCGGCCAATGGACCTGCAAATTCCCATGGGCGATCGGCGCGCAGTGCACACGACCTTCATACCGTCCCAATGCATTCACTAGAGCGATGCGGTCGCCGGTCACAACATGCAAATGCGCGGCATCCTCAGGGCTCATCAGGATCGCATCCCGCGGTGCGTTGTTGAGGGGATCGATCTCGGCGTAGATGAGAGTGTTGAATTGCTTGCCTCTGCGGGTGCTGACATGAAATTCGCCCTCTTCGCGGTGTCGTGGGGGAAGCAGGACATTGCGGAAGTGGCCTCGGCCATCCGCAGTGGGAAAATGCCCCTCGGCACACAGGTGCGGACCGCCGTATTGAAAGGCATCGCCGGTTTTTCTGAGGTGCTGGACTCCATCGTAGAAAGGGACCACCCGCGCGATTTCTTCGCGCATTTTCCATCCTGTTTCGCAGCCGAAGAGCGATGCTTTTTCGGGATAGGCCGCCAGAGCAAGGTCACGCAGGATTTTCCACTCGGCCTTGGCCTCGCCGACTTGGCGCGGAATTTCGGGCGTGAACATCACGCGCCGCTCTGTGCTCGTCTCGGTGCCGCCGTCGTCTTGTTCGTATCGGGTCTTGGCAGGGAGCAAAAAGACAGCCTCTTGCGCCGGAATGAACATCTGATCGGTGAGGATGATGTCCTGGTGGACCCGCACCGGCACTCGACTCATCGCGTCCCGCACATAGTCTGGCTCAGGCAAGGTGCGGAGAAAATTTCCACCTAAGCAGTAAAAGAAATCCAACTCGCCACGCTCACATGCCTCGACCATTTCGGTTGCTGCCATGCCCTGCCAGTCGGGAATGGGGAAGCCGTATTCCTTCGAAAGTTTTTCGGCATTTTCAGGAGTGATCGACTTGTTGCCGGGGAAGGCTGTCGCATAGGCTCCCATCTCGGCGCCGCCTTGCACCGAGGAATGGCCACGGATCGGCATGACGCCGTTTTTGTCGCGGCCGATGTAACCCCTCGCCAGCGCGAGATTGAGAATCGCTTGAACCCCATCGCCACCGAACGGGTGCTGGGTGATGCCCATGCTCCAGACGAGAACGGCATTTTTTGCATCGCGGATGAGTTCGGCGAATTCCTGCATGGTCGCGCGGTCGAGACCCGCGTCTTTTTCCAGCGCCTCCCAGTCCATCGAAGCCAGGTGGGTCTTCAATTCCTCGAATCCCGTCGTGTGCTGGTCGATAAAGTTTTGATCAACCCACCCCTCGGCGAAGAGGATTTTCATCACGCCCGAGAGGAAGGCGATGTCGCCGCCCTGGCTTACGGGGAACCAGTAATCGGCGATATTCGTTCCGAAGAGCGCGGAGTCGGCATTGGATGGCACCCAATACTTTTTCATGCCGGGCTCGAAGTAGGGATTCACCAGAACAACTTTCGTTCCGAGTTTTTTGGATTCGTGCAGATATTTTGTGGAAACTGGTTGGTCGTTGGCGGGATTCGAGCCGAAAAAAATGACAAGGTCGGTCCCATACCAATCCTTGTAGCTGCAGGTCGTCGCGGACACGCCGAGCGCCTCTTTCATCGCCGCGCCCGATGGCGAGTGGCAAATACGAGCAGCGTTGTCGACATGGTTCGTGCCGAGAAATCGGGCCGCCTTCTGGGCCATGTAATAGATTTCATTCGTCACGCCCCGCGCGGTCACAAAAAACGCCATTCGGCGGGGATCGGTCGCGCGGACTTTGGCTCCGAGGCGCTGATTCGCCTCATCCCACGAAATGCGGCGAAATCCCGGCGCGCCCTTTTCGCGGACCATCGGATACGGCAGGCGTCCCAGCTCCCGCAGTTGTGCGTTGTCCATTTTTTCCAGCTTCGAGACATCGGCCAGAAGCCGCTCGTCGAGCGCGGAGACCGTGTTCAGACGCAGAAGATTCAGGCGTGTCATGCAAAGATGCGGTCCCTTCACGGTCCAATCGTGCAAGCCCGCCACGCCGAGCGCGCAACCATCGCACACGCCCCGAGTGATCACTTTCCACGCGTAGGGAAGATTGTCCCTGTTCTTCCAAACAATATGGAGCATGTCGCGGAAGTGCTTCGGTTTGGTCAGGCCAATCCCGAATGGCGCGCAACTCTTGAGTTTCTGACGGAAAGTTCTGCGGACGGCGTGGGTGGTTTTCATCTCATCAGGAAGCTGCCGAAAATACTCTGTCTTCCTTGATTCAGATCAAAGGACTTTCGGATGGCAAAAATCAGAACTCATCGTAGGCGATGTGCGCAGGAGGCACGCCGAGGTCGGCTAGCATTTTGGTGCAGGCCTTGATCATCATCGGAGGACCGCAGAGGTAGAACTCGACCCCACCGATGTTCTCGTGGGTTTCGAGAGCTTTTGCGAGGACGACCTCGTGAATGAAGCCCGTGTCGCCCGTCCACTTATCCTCATCGAGCGGCGCAGAAAGCGCGGTGTGGAAGCTGAAGTTTTGGTGCTTCGTGGTGAGTTGTTCAAAGAGATCGGTGTAGAATAATTCCTGCCGTGAACGGGCGCCATACCAGAACGAGATCCGGCGCGCGGATTTCTCAACTTCGAGGAGGTGCGTGAGGTGGGCACGCAAGGGCGCCATTCCTGCACCGCCGCCGATGTAGACCATTTCCTTACGGGTCGGCTTGATATGGAAA
>CAIWSO010000368.1 GCA_903915315.1 uncultured Spartobacteria bacterium
TTATGATATTTTTCATCAGCCTTTATAGTTTTTTGAATCAGAAGAGTAATCATCTGCAGGACCATAGGCAAAGCATACTTCTCGGCAAAGTTTATATAGTCCTGCATATGTGAGTATTTATAGTCATGAGCCCTAGCCCGGGTTATTGGTAAAGAATCAAGTATGAACTGATTCGCTGTCAGGAGTAGTTGAATCAGACTTTGACTGTGCCCTTCTTTATTCGCTTAAGCTGTCTGAAGGTAGTTTTTGAGTGGCTTTTTCTTTAGCTTGGGCTTCGGCGGCCTTCGCTTTTTCCGCGTGGCCGGGAATAGTCTCTGAAGCGGGATGGCGTTCGCAGCTGGTCTGAAACGGGATGATGGCCAAGGTAGCGAGGAGGGCGAATATCTGGAGTTTCATTGTTCGATGAGGTCGAGAGTGGCAAGGATGTTGCGTTTGCTGGCGGAGGCGTTGAGCAGAGTGCGGAGCGCACGGATCGTGCTTCCGCCCTTACCGATGACCTTCGGGGCATCGGAGCTACGGATGGCCACATGGAAGGAAATGCGATCCGGCATTTCCGTCTTATGGATCACGACTTCATCGGGAAACTCCACGATGGAGGTGATAACGTAGCGTAGGAATTCCTCCATGGCCTTTTGGCTGCCTAGGCTGCCAATTTTTTGCGGGATTTATTGATAATGCTGCCAACGGTCTGGCTTGGGCGGGCGCCGCAGGAGATCCAATATTCGGCGCGATCAAGCTTGATATTGAAATTCTCACCTTCGACTTTCGGGTCGTATTTGCCGATGATTTCGATGAATTTGCCGTCACGTGGGCTGCGCTGGTCGGCGACAACGATGGTGTAATACGGGTGATTTTTTGCGCCTTCGCGGCGGAGTCGGATTGCTACTGCCATAGTAATATCTTCTTAAGTTTAGGGCTTAAGGTGTCTGTTGAATTGGATTGGTTAGTTAATTTGTAGGTAGGCGGGAGAGGGAATCGGATCGGTTGAGGAATCGGTTTTTGGAGCCGTTTCCGCTTAGAATTTGAATCCAGCGCCTGCTTTGGCCATGAGTTTTTTCATGGCTCCCATATTTTTCATCATCTTTCGCATCTGGTTGAAGCGCAAGATCAAGTTGTTGACTTCGGTGACGCTTACGCCACTGCCTCGGGAGATCCGCTGGCGTCGGCGTGCATTCAGAATATCTGGTTTTGCACGTTCGCGCGGAGTCATGGAGAGAATAATCGCCTCCACCCGTTTCAGTTGCTTTTCATCAATCGAAGAATCTTTGATCTTATCCATTCCTGGGATCATGCCAAGAATATTTTCGAGGGGTCCCATCCGTCGGATCATTTTAAATTGCTGAAGAAAATCGGTGAGGTCGAATGTAGCGGTGCGGAGTTTTTCCTCCATGCGGCGGGCTTCGTCTTCCGAGATGGCTTCTGAGGCGCGTTCGACGAGGCTGACCACGTCGCCCATTCCGAGGATGCGGCCGGCGAGGCGGTCAGGATGGAAGGTCTCAAACTGGTCGATCTTTTCTCCAACGCCGGCGAATTTGATTGGGCGTCCGGTGACCGAGCGCAGGGAGAGGGCAGCACCGCCACGGGCATCGCCATCGAGTTTCGTCAGGATGAGTCCGGTAAGACCAAGGGCGGCGTGGAAGTGCTCCGCCACGCTTACGGCTTGTTGGCCAGTAGCGGCATCGCAGACGAGGAGAACTTCCTGCGGTTGGAGAAAGTCGCGTAGCTGCTTGAGTTCCTCGATGAGCGGACCGTCGATTTCCTGGCGTCCGGCCGTGTCGAAAATCTGAACGTTGCCGCCAGTCGAGTCGCACCATTCCAAGGCTCGCTTCGTGGAGCGAAGGATGTCGCTCTCCCCTTCCACGGGGCGAAAAACGGGAACGTCGATCTGGTTGCCGAGAACGGCGAGTTGGTCGATGGCGGCGGGTCGGTGGAGATCGCTCGCGATAAGGAGCGGCGAGCGACCTTGGGATTTCAAAAGCCTCGCTAGCTTGGCTGAGGAGGTTGTTTTTCCGGCTCCGTTCAGACCCACAATGAGGATGCGGGAGTTCTTCGAGAGATCAAGCGGGGCGGTATCTCCGCCGAGCAAGGCGCAGAGTTCCTCGTGGAAAATTTTGACGATTTGTTGGCCCGGCGTGAC
Source organism: uncultured Spartobacteria bacterium (assembly GCA_903915315.1). GTDB lineage: Bacteria > Verrucomicrobiota > Verrucomicrobiia > Chthoniobacterales > Terrimicrobiaceae > UBA967. The sequence continues at coordinate 2,138 of CAIWSO010000368.1, forward strand.
GCTTCGGAGCACCTGCTCACCTAGGGCCTTCTCTTTGACCTTGGCGATAAAATCTTTCGCCACCTGAAAATGGACGTCGGCATCCAAGAGCGCCATGCGGACCTCTCGGAGCGCATCGGTGACATTGGCTTCCGAGATTTTTCCCTGTCCACGAAGGTTTTTGAAAGCGTCCTGAAGTTTATCTGAGAGTCTGGCAAACATGGCGTGGATAATCTAGGTGGCCCGTCCTGCTTGGAAAGGGGTTTTTGTGGTTTGGGATCGTGCTAGGGCGAGCGGGTTCCTCAATGCCCGTGACGCTCGCGCCATTTGAGACGATACTCGCGCATATAGTCCACGATACGGTCACGAATCCTGAAAACGAGTCGGCGAGCGTGGTTGGCCCGTCTGCGGTCGAGTTGGCCTGCATCGGCAAGCTTTTGGGCGGAGTCGAGGGATTCGTTTGCGGATTTGAGTGCGCGCTTGAGGTAGGCAATCGTCATGCCGATTTCGGAATTTTCGGTGCCACAAAGTGCGGCGGCCAGCTTCGCGCCGCATACGGCGGATCGTGTGGCGAAGCGGACGGCTTCCGGGTTCTCGCGAAGATCTGCGCGTTTATTGAAAAGGTTGTTCACCCAGCGGTGGAGTCGGAGGGTGTCTTCGTAAACGGGAGACTGGGTGAATTCCTCAAACTCACTTTCGTAATCCTCTTCTTCCTCCTCCGATTCTCCAGCGAGGAGTTCCGTAGCCTCAGTTAAAAAATCCTCGACCTCCTCTTGTTCATCATAGGCTGTGGCAAAAACATCCCAGCCCATCTCCTCGGCGATGATGGCGTCGCGATCTGGGTCATCGAGGTATTTTTCGAGCAACTGAAAATACTTTTCCGTATTGCGGTCCTGCTGCTGGAGGAAGCGCTCCCAGACGTATTCGTCCCAAATTTCTTCGGGCGGAAAATCGTTTTTATCAGCCATTATTAAAATCGCTAATTCAAGATGGGTTTTTCTGCAACGGATTTTTCGACTTGGAGTCGAAGTTGGCCGCAGGCGGCAGCGATATCATGACCCTTTTCACGGCGGAGTGTGGCTTCCGCTCCAGCCTGTCGAAGAACGGCGAGGAAGGCGTCCTGGCTATCCTCTTCCGGTCGGATCCAAGGCAGGCCATCGACGACATTGTAGGGGATCAAGTTGACTTTGGCTCCCACGCGGCGGGCTTGCTTGGCCAACAGTCGGGCTTGCTCCATAGAGTCATTGACGTCGCGGATGAGGATATACTCAAAGGTGATGCGTTGTTTTTTGATGCGGACGTAATCTTCGCAGGCCGCCACCAAATCCTCGACGGGATATTTTTTGTTCACCGGCATGATCGTGCTGCGGACTTCATCCGTGGCGCCGTGGAAGGAAATGGCGAGGCGTACTTGGAGGGGTTGCGCTGCGAGCTTGCGGATTTGGGGAACGAGACCAGAGGTCGAGACCGTCATGTGCCGAGCCCCGAGGCCAACGCCCCATGGAGCATTGAGGATACCGATGGCGCGAAGTAGATTGTCATAGTTGGCCATCGGTTCACCCATGCCCATGAAGACGATGTTGTTAATCTTTTCACCTGAAATGGCCTCGACTTGCAGAAATTGATCGACGATCTCTCCGGCATGGAGATTGCGCTTCCATCCATCCAAGCCGCTGGCGCAGAATTTGCATCCATAGGCGCAACCGACTTGGCTGGAAATGCAGATCGTCCGTCGATCCGAGGCATCGCCATATAGGGCTGGGGATGCTGGAATGAGCACGCTCTCGATCATTTGCCCGTCGGGAAGACGGAATAGAAACTTGCGAGTCGTGTCCTTCGAGCCGGTCTCGCGAATTTTTTCCAAGCGAGCGGCTGGGAATTCCTGCTTGAGGGCCTCCCGGAGGGGAGCTGGGAGATTCGACATGTCGTCCCAGTCGCGTACTCGGCGTTTATAGATCCAGTCGAGTACCTGTCCGGCGCGGTAGGCGGGTTGGCCTATCGCGGTCATGCGGGCTTCCCAATCCTCTTTTGTCAATGCTAGAGCGTCCACCGTACCATCAAAGCACAGGCTGAAGCGAAGGCAAGAGTCGCCGTGTGCGGGTCGCTCAATTCCGGCGCGACCATCTGTTGCGATCCGAGAAAAGGATACATTCGCCGTCGATGGGAAGCGGGGTAAATATGGGAAGCGAAAAATTGGCGACTTCGGGCGGTCGCATGATCAAGGAAATCCAATCGCTGTAAGCTCCCTTGTAAACTTCCGAGAACAGAGCTCGGTTGCCTGTGAGGGGCGTCAGATAAAGGCCGTTGAGGGATTTGCCGAGCAACCGGTAATCGCTGATGCGGTTGAATTGCTTGATTGTCTTCGGGAGGAGGAGGGCTTGGCGTTGGGCATACCAAGAGACAGCCCAGGGCATATCCGTGCAGATGGCTTCATTTTCCTCAAACCAAACACCCAATACTGCGATGAATGGGGGAACATAGGGCGGCCACTGGATCGCACGTTCTGGTGCCGACATCAATTTGCCAAGGAGTGGAAGGGCGCAAAGGAGAAGAAGGAAGGTGATGAAAGCGGATTTGATTTTGGGACTATGCACTTCTAGTCGCGACCAGAGAACCATCAGAAACGCGAATCCGTAAAAGAGAAATAAAGGCACAAAGAGAACGTGCAATTGATTGGGAGAAACACTTTCGCTGACGCCGCTCAGGCCCATTCCAAGGATGGCGCCGCCCCACATGAGGAGAACTCCAGGTCGAAAAGAGGCGGCATTGGAGAGCTTGAACCGGTGCAGGAGTGCGGTGAAAAACATCAAGGCAATCACATTGATGCCGAGGAAGGAAAAAATATGTCCGGCTTGGTGGGTGAGGGCTTCGCTGAAGCGTTTCAAGGTGGCGACGGCGGAGAATATCGGCGGACTGGTCAGCGAGCGCATGTAATCGGTTTCAGCTGTACCCGGTTGGGTGATCAACTCGTATCCGGCTAGGCCAATCGGATTACCGCAAATATCATGGTTGCGGATTAGCCACGGTCCGACAAGGAGGAGGAATCCGACGAGAGCAATAAGCGTAGATAGGCCCTTGCGAGGAAATTGAAGGGTCGCAAAAATCACCCATCCTAGAAAAATCCAGAGTCCCGCCCAGTGGGCAAGTGTGAGAAGCCCAAAAACGAGGGAGGAGGCGAAAATGTATCCCAGTGAGGATCTGCCCAAGTCACGGTTTTCCATGGCCCGCAACGTGAGCCAAGTTGTGCAGGCGAACAGAAAAAGCATCAGCATCTGCGGGAGTCCGGAAAGCGAGAACTGCCACATCATGTCGGTCAACAGAAGTCCGGCACAGCCGATGAGGGCGGTTTTTTTATCAAATAAAATCGCGCCTGCAAAATACCAGATGACCACGGAAAAAAGAA
>CAIWSO010000369.1 GCA_903915315.1 uncultured Spartobacteria bacterium
CAAATCCGAAGGCTCACCGAGGAATCCGAGACCCGCTCGCTCACGCTGAAAATCGTGCGCGAGCAGGCGCTCATGACATTGAAACTCGAACTATGAGCCTATTGAATGATCGCATGATTAGTTTGCTCCAAGCGACGGCGGTCGCCGCTTTGCTCGCCCTTCTCGTCGGCTGTGGGCCCAATGCCCAAGCACCTCAGGGGATGGTTTTGATTCCCGGTGGCGAGTTCAACATGGGGAGTGAAGCGAGTTTCGCGTTCCCCAATGAAAAGCCCGTCCATCGCGTGAAGGTGGCTCCGTTTTTCCTAGATGTGCATCCCGTGACGAACGCGGAGTTCGCGAAATTCGTGGAGGCGACGGCCTACAAGACCGTGGCTGAGCGTTCCGTCGATTGGGAGGAGATGAAAAAACAGGTCCCACCTGGAACCCCCAAGCCGCCGGACGAAGTCCTCCAGCCGGGCTCGTTGGTTTTTCGTCAGACACCTGGGCCAGTGGATTTGCGGGACATGTCGGAGTGGTGGGTGTGGACAACAGGTGCCTCTTGGAAACATCCCGAGGGTCCGCAAAGTTCGATCCAGGGACGAGAAAACCATCCCGTCGTTCAAATCGCTTGGGAAGACGCACAGGCCTATGCGAAATGGGCCGGAAAACGCCTGCCGACCGAGGCGGAGTGGGAGTTCGCCGCTCGTGGCGGGCACGATGGATGGCGCTTTGCTTGGGGCGATCAGGAAAACCCAGATGGAAAGATCATGCTCAACCGATGGACGGGTGATTTTCCGTATCGCAACGATAGCAAGGACGGATTTGTTGGCACCTCTCCGACGGGATCCTTTTCGCCGAATGGCTACGGTCTCTACGACATGGGCGGAAATGTCTGGAACTGGTGCTCGGACCTCTACCGGGCCGATACTTTCGCCGAGCGGGTTGATGCGAATGCCGTTTGCTGCGATCCCAAGGGACCACCCAGCGCAGTGGGTGAAAAACCCATGCCAAACGATCCCTCTCCGCCGACCGTTCCCGGTGCCGAGCGCCGCGTGATCAAGGGCGGTTCGTTTTTGTGCCATCCCTCGTATTGCGAAAGTTACCGCCCCTCCGCTCGGCGAGGAACCTCTCCCGACACGGGTAGCAGCCACGTTGGCTTCCGTTGTGCGATCGATGCTTCCACTGTTTCAAATCCCAAGTGATACCAAAAGCCGCTTGCTTTTGGATTTTAGTAGAGGGGCACAGCGCGTCTCGCCTGTGTGCTGCGGTCTGATGGGGAGGGTGCGAGAAAGCAGACCAGTCTCCACACCGCCGAGACGGCCATGCCCCCCTTTTCCGCTGCAAAGTCCAATTTCAAAGGGACAATGGTAACTTCAATCCCGCTGTGAGACACTCCCTCGTCGCATTTGGCTTGTTACCCATTTTAGCAAGTGCGGCATTGGTCGACGCGCGCGCCGAGGAGCGTGGTGGGCTGATCGGCTCCGATGCCCCCGCTGGGAAGTCGTATGTTTACAAGCTCAGCGCTGGCGAGCCGCGCGAGATGGAGATTTTCTTTCCTCCGGATCACGACCCCGCCAAATCTCGTGCGCCCGGCCTGATCCTTTTCCACGGGGGGAATTGGGTCGGGGGATCGCTCGCGCAGTTCCGTATCGCCTGCGCCTACTTCGCGAGTCGCGGCATGGTCTGCGCGACCGCCAACTACCGCATGCTCACCAAGGCCGAGGCTAAAAAACGGATGCCGGGCGAGTCGATGAAGCGCGTGTGCGTGACCGACGCCAAGAGCGCCATTCGGTGGTTCAAGCGGCATGCGAAGGAGCTCGGCTTTGATCCCGCACGCCTCGTCGTCGGCGGCGGGTCCGCAGGAGGCCACATCAGCGCCCTCGCCACACTCAACCCCTCGCTCAACGACCCCGCCGATTCCAAGGATGTCGACATCCGCCCTGTGGCCTACCTGTGGTTCAATCCCGCCTTTTCGCCCGATGACGCCAACGATCCCGAGATCGATA
>CAIWSO010000370.1 GCA_903915315.1 uncultured Spartobacteria bacterium
CGGGCTCGTTTTGTTTGAGCCAAAGAATTTTTGGCGCAGTGAATCCCGGCAGGATGTCGTTTCCGGCGATTTCGATTGTTTTTTCACGCCCTCCGAGTTTGGCGCGAATTTCATCGCATTGTGCGGTGGTCGATGTGTCGCACCAGAGTTTGGCAGGACGGATGACTTGATATTTGGCATCGAGCGGCACGAAGCCGTGTTGCTGTCCGGAGACGCCGATCCCGCCGACCTCGGATTTTCTAGATCCGAGATCGGAGAGGACCTTGGTGACGGTCTCGCAGAGCGCGTCCCACCAGATGGCTGGATCTTGCTCCGCGTGACCAGCAGGCAAGCCCTCGATGAGATCGTAGGACTTGCTGGCGGAGGCCACGATTTTCCCCGAGTCGCCGTCGAGGGCGACGGTTTTCAGGCTCTGCGTGCCGCAGTCGATGCCGAGCGTGATCACTGGAGTTCGTTGACGATGTTTTCGAGGTATTCTTGGCCGCCGCTGGAGAGGGTGGGCGCCGGTTGGGAGAGGGCGATTTTTTCGAGTTCGGCGAACGATGCCTTACCTGCAAGAACCTTTTTCCCGAGGTCGGAATCCCATGTTGAATAGCGGTTCTTCACGAATTCCCCGATGCGGCCGTCCTCACGGATCGAAGCGGCGATCTTGAGTCCGCGCGCGAAGGCGTCCATGCCGCCGATGTGGGCGTGGAAGAGATCGACCGGATCGTGTGATTCGCGGCGACGCTTGGCGTCGAAGTTCAGTCCACCCCTGGTGAGTCCGCCCATTCCGAGAATGACGAGCATGACTTCGGTGGCGAGGCGGATATCGGTCGGGAACTGGTCGGTATCCCAGCCAATGAGTTCATCTCCACGGTTGGCATCGACCGAACCGAGTTTACCGGCGTTGGCGGCCACGGTGAGTTCGTGGCGCATGGTGTGGCCCGCGAGTGTCGCGTGGTTGGTTTCGATATTGAGAGCGAACTCGTCGAGCAGGCCGTATTCGCGGAGGAAGTTCAGGCAGGCGGCGGAGTCCGAGTCATATTGGTGCGTGGAGGGTTCGCGAGGCTTGGGCTCGATCCAGAACGGCCCGTCGAAACCGATCTCTTTTTTCCAGGCCACGGCCATGTGGAAGAAGGCGGCGAGCTGGTCGAGTTCATGCTTCATATCGGTGTTCCAAAGCGAGGAATAACCTTCGCGTCCACCCCAGAAGACATAGCCGCCACCGCCGAGTTGTTTGGTCACTGACATGGCCTTTTTGACCTGTGCTGCGGCGTAGGTGTAAACAGGCAGGCTCGGCGAGGTGGCGCCGCCCTGAGCGTAGCGAGGATGTGCAAAGAGGCAGGCTGTTCCCCAGAGGAGCTTCTTGCCGGTGCGCTGCTGTTCCTCGGCCAGCGGTCCCGCAACGGCGTCCAGCGCAGCGTGAGACTCGGCGAGCGTGTCGAGCTCGGGAGCCACATCACGATCGTGGAAGCAGTAGTAATCGATGTCGATTTTTTCGAGGAATTCAAAAAACACGCGCACGCGCTTCTGGGCATTGGCGACGGAGTTTGATCCATCATCCCACGGCATGAGGGCCGTGCCACCGCCGAAGGGATCGGCCAGCGGGTTGCGCATCACATGCCAGTAGGCGGCGGCGAAACGCAGGTGGTCGCGCATGGATTTGCCTTCGACAAGTTCATTTGGATTGTAGTGTTTGAAGGCAAAGGGATTTTTCGATTTCGGGCCTTCGAAAGTGATCTTTGGGATGCCGGGAAAGTATTCAGTGCTCATAGGTTTTTGTTGGTGGTTTGTTTTACTGTCGGGTTTGTATGTTGATGCTTATTGTTTAGGTTTCTCGGTTTTTTTCGGATTGGTAAAATACTTACTCCAGACGATCTCGCGATCACCGCCACGCTTGACCATCACTGGATAAATTTCGTCCCACCAAGTGTCGTAGGCTGCCGCCATGGTTTTTGCACGCTTGCTCTCGGCAGCGGCCAAGTCTTTTTGGCAACCGGGGTCTTTTTTCACATCATAAAGTGCCCAATGGCCTCGAGGGGTCACTCCCCAGTGGAGTTGGGCATTTTCTTTGGTGTATTGCGCGGACTTGCTACCCTTCTCCACATTTCGGAGAGTTTCACATTGGTCTCCGTGGGTTTCCAGATTGCATTTCGGGTTGTCACAGGGACGACTACTTACGAGCAGGTAGTTGCCCTGGCGCACACCGGCCATGGCATACTTATGGTCGGCCGCCATGCCACCGGGCCAGCGGGACACATGGTGGTAAAGTATGCGGTCGTCATGCCAGGCGATCGGGGATTTAGATTCGAGGACAGGAAGGAGATTGAATCCTTCGAGTTTGGATTGGAGGCGGGCGGGGATTTTCACGCCTGCAACAGCGCACAGCGTCGGAAGGAAATCCAGGTGGGCAGTGAGGTTGTTCACTTTGTGCGCTGGCCATTGACCGCTCCAACGCCAGTAGGAAAAGGTGCGAGACCCGCCCTCCCATGCCGTGGCTTTGCACCCGCGCATGTTGGCATTGTAGGTATCCAGCCCCCAAGTCTGGCCGTTATCGGACATGAGAATCACGATCGTGTTTTTATCAAGGTCCTTCTCTTTCAAGAAAGCCATGAGGCGGCCGATATTGTAGTCAAGATTGGCGACCATCCCGAGATACTTGGCTTCTTCGTCGGTGACTTTGCCGCGAAACGGCTTCACAAATTCCTCGGGCGCGTCGAGCGGATCGTGCGGCGAGTAGGTGGAGAGGCCGAGGAACCAAGGTTTGTCCGTGGTTTGTCCGATGAAATCCATCGCATCGTTGAAGTAAATATCTTCGCGGAAACCAGAAACCTTCGCCTTTTTTCCATTACGCACCATCACGGGATCGAAGTGCTCCCTTGGTCCTCCTGCGTTAGTGGAACACCAATCGAATCCACGATCTTCAGGAGCGTAGCCCTTGTTGTTACTGAGATGCCATTTGCCGATCCATCCATTGCGGTATCCGGCGGTGGAGAGCAGATTAGGCAGAGTGGTTGACCCTTTCCAGAGTTCCTCGCGTGGCACTTGCGTGTGGGTTACTCCATTACGGAACTCATGCATGCCGGTCAGCAAAGCCGCGCGTGTGGGAGAGCATGAGGGGCTCACATAGAAATTCTCCAAGCGCACACTTTGCTTTGCGAGGCGATCCACATTCGGCGTCTTCAGCAATGGATGGCCATTGATGCTCCAGTCGCCGTAGCCCTGATCGTCGGTGAGGATGAACAGGATGTTTGGCTTCGCGGAATCGGCGGCATTGGCTACCGTAGCCGAATTCAGTAAGGAAATCGCGCCACATGCGGCAGCAACGAATAGGAATATTTTTTTCATGGGATTGTAACTTATCGGCCTGACTTCACCCCTGCATGTCCTCGAGTTCGAGGCCCTTCGTTTCGGTGGTGAATTTGATGACAAAAAACGCCGAGATAAAAGCGAAAAAGGCATAGATGCCATAGGCTCCACCGAGGCCGATGCCAGTGAGCATGACCGGGAACAACATCGTGATGCCAAAATTGGCGACCCACGCCGAGAGCCCGCTGACAGCGAGGCCCGAGCCACGAATCTGGTTGGGAAACATCTCGCTGAGCATGACCCACATCACGGGGCCCCAGGTGGCATTGAAGAAAATGACGTAAAGATTAGCTGCGATAAGGGCGATGAGGCCCTCCGAGTCGCCGAGTTTGAGTGCTCCATTTTCGCCCAGAGCGCCCATGGCGAATACGACCGCCATCGCACCCAGAGTGAGAGCCATGCCGAACGATCCGGCCAGCAAGAGTGGCTTACGACCGATGCGATCCACGAGAAAGGTCGCCACGAGGCAGGCGGCGATACTCACGCCACCAGTCACGACATTGATCAGAAGCGCATTGTCTTCGGTGAATCCAGCTGCCTGCCAGAGGACCGCGCCGTAGTAGAAGACGACATTGATGCCTACGAGTTGCTGGAAAGCGGCGAGCCAAATGCCAACCCAAATAATTGGACGGACGCCACGCTTCGAATCGAGCATATCGCTCAGGCGTGGGCGGTGCTTGCTCCCTGCTAATGAGGATTGAATTTCGCTGAGTTTATCTTGGGCCCCCTCACCCATCAAGCGCCCGAGCACTTCGAGCGCCTTCTCGTTTTTGCCATTGGCCACGAGAAAGCGTGGGCTTTCAGGAATAATGAAAAGCGTGAACAGAAAAAGAAATGCCGGCGCCAACTCGATCCAAAACATCCATCTCCAAGCCTCGTAGCCCCAAGCAAACATTTGCGTCGAGCCCCCGGCATTGGCTGCGATGAGGTAGTTGCTCAAGAAGGCAATGAAGAGACCCGAAATGATGCCGATCTGCTGGATCGAGGTCAGCATCCCGCGATATTTTGCTGGCGAGACCTCGCTAATATAAGCTGGGGCAATCACGCTGGCAGCACCAACAGCAAAACCTCCGATCACTCGGTAGATGATGAATTCGAATGATCCGGTCGCGATGCCGGATCCCCAGGCGCTTATAATGAAAAAAACGGCCGCGATGATCAGGATCGCTCGGCGTCCGATTCTATCAGCCAGTGTTCCCGCAAAGAACGCGCCGACGGCGCAACCCAGAAGCATCGAGGCGACATTGAAACCGGTTCCGATACTATCCGAGTTGAAGGCCTTCTGGAGTCCATCGACCGTTCCGTTAATGACACCGCTGTCGAAGCCGAACAAGAACCCGCCAATGGTGGCGACGAGGCTGATCATAATAACGAAACCTGTGTTAGTTGTGTCTTGTTTCATAGATAAGGAATAAAAAAGGGCGTATAGTTTCGACCGCTATTTTAACGTTAAAAACTGAACCAGATCCACAAGCCCAAGCTGGTGACGATAGTGAGGCCAAGCCACTCGCTCGTCAGCCTCAGCGAAAGTGGCGTCTGTAACGGCTGCGACTGCAAGGATGAGGGGTGTCATGGAGTTAGGATATTATTGAGGGTTTGGGTGAGTTTGGAAGCTGATAATTGAGGCAATCATTCA
>CAIWSO010000371.1 GCA_903915315.1 uncultured Spartobacteria bacterium
AGCGAACCGCCAAAGCTCGTTACTCGGCGGTCCTCGAGAAACTCGACCTCCGTAAATAACGTCAATCCACTCCTGAAAGCCCCGTTCATCGGGGCTTTTCTTTCATTACCACCCTGTCGTTTTATCTAACGGCACTTCGTATCTATTACTATGTCTCATTCCGTAACCGCTCAAGCGGGTCAATCTCCTATCACATTCGAATCTGGTAAACTTGCCAAACTCGCAGACGGCGCAGTGACTGTCCGCTCGGGTGACACCATTGTCATCGTGACGGCTGTTTCCGCCACCACAATCAAGGAGGGTCAGGACTTCTTCCCTCTCACTGTAGAATATAAGGAAAAAGCAGCCGCCGTTGGTAAATTGCCCGGTGGATACTTCAAACGTGAGGGTCGCCCCACGGAGAAGGAAATTCTGACGGCACGTATGACAGATCGTCCATTGCGTCCGCTTTTTCCAAAAGGTTATCTCTATGATACCCAGGTCATCACCCTTCTCCTAAGCGCCGATGGTCAGAACGATCCCGATATGCTCTCGATTAACGGAGCTTCGGCCGCACTTTGTGTTTCCGACATCCCATTCGCAGGCCCGATCGGGGCTGTTCGTATTGGACGTATCGGTGGAACCTTTGTCATCAACCCGACTCACTCCGAGCGCCTCGATAGCGATCTCGATCTTGTGTATGTCGGCGATGGTGAAAAAGTCATCATGATCGAGGGCGCTGCCAACGAGCTCGCCGAAGCGGAGTTCACGGCCGCTCTTGATTTTGCCCGTGAAGCCGTGAAGCCTATCGTTGCTGCGCAGCGTGAACTCGCCGCCAAAGTCGGCAAAGAAAAGCGCTCCATGCCGCTCTTCGAGGTTAACTCTTCGATTCTTGAAATCGCCTACCAAGTCGCCGGCGACCGCATCGAGTCCGCTCTCTACACTTCAGGCAAAGTCGCCCGCAGCAAAGCGGTCGGCGCCCTGCGCGACGAAGTGAGTGCCGCTGTTCTTCAGCAATTCCCGACCGCCTCGAAGTTCGATATCTCACAGGCGTTTGATTACCTGCAGAAAAAAGCTTTCCGCATCAGCATTCTCGACCGCAAGCAGCGTTGCGACGGCCGTGGTCTTCATGAGCTCCGTCCGCTCTCCGGAGAGACTGGCCTCCTGCCTCGCACCCATGGATCCGCTCTCTTTGCACGTGGGGAGACCCAGGCTCTCGGCATCGCGACTCTCGCTCCCGCCGACGAAGCGCAAATGATTGACTCCTATGGTGGAGGCCCTGACACGAAGCGTTTCCTGCTTCACTACAACTTCCCGCCTTTCAGTGTGGGTGAGACAGGTCGTTTCGGTGGACAGAACCGCCGCGAGATCGGACACGGCGCCCTTGCTGAGCGCTCGATCGAGCCAGTCGTGCCAAGTGAGAAGGATTTCCCTTACGCCATTCGTATCGTGAGCGAAGTGATGGAGTCCAATGGATCCACATCGATGGCCAGTGTCTGCGCTGGCGTGCTTGCGCTCATGGACGCGGGTGTTCCGCTCCGTCGCCCAGTGGCCGGTATCTCGGTCGGTCTCGTTACCGAATTCGAGGGTGAGACACTCAAACGCTACACCACGCTTACCGACATCATCGGCAGCGAGGATCACTTCGGTGACATGGATTTCAAACTCTGTGGAACGGACGTCGGCGTCACCGGTTTCCAGTTGGATCTCAAATTGCCCGGCATCTCGCACGAGATCATGGCTGAGGCGGTGATCGAGGCCAAAGAGTCGCGCACAAAAATCTTGGATGTCATGAACGGTATTCTTGCCAGCCCGCGCGCTGAGCTTAGCCAATACGCCCCGCGAATCGAAACCATCCGAATCAATCCAGACAAGATCGGTCTCATCATTGGACCAGGCGGCAAGACGATCAAAGGCATCGTTGCCGAGACCGGCGCCGAGATCAACATCGAGGACGACGGATCCATCCACATCTACTCGAACAACGGCGAAAGCCTCAAGCGCGCCAAGGAAATCATCAATGGCATGACCAAGGAGATTTCGATTGGCGAGATCTACCAAGGCACGGTCGTTTCGATCAAGGAATTCGGCGCATTCGTCGAAGTCCTGCCAGGCAAAGACGGCCTTGTTCACATTTCTGAGTTGGCCGATTTCCGCGTCAATAAAGTCGAAGACGTTGTGAAAATGGGCGACGCGATTTGGGTCAAATGCATCGGTGTCGATGACAAGGGTCGCGTGAAACTCAGCCGCAAAGCCGCGATGAAAGATCGCGATGAGGCCGCAGTCAAACAGGACTAAAAAACCATAAAAAATTCTCCGCCCTGCCCCGATTGGGGTTTGGGCGGATTTTTTTTGGCTTGGGAGGTTCCTTTTCTTTCCTCCCTTTTCCCACAGCGCCTTTTTTTCGATTCTTGCCAAATGAGGAAAAAAAATGCAGTTTTCGCAATCTAAAGCCTTCAATTTTGACAGGCTTATTATGACACACAGATATTGAATGAATACTTCTCTCCCCGCCCGCGCTAACGAGGCACTGATTGATGAGCTTTACGAGCGCTGGGTCGTTGATCACAGTTCCGTTGACCCAGAGTGGGCCGCATTTTTTGAGGGATTTGAACTCGGTCTGGTTCGTAGTCGCAAGGCCGAGGCTCGCGAAGCCGTGCAGGGATCTTCATCTCCACTCCAAGCCCGCGTGGATTTGTTGGTGGAAGCTTATCGCACGATCGGTCACACCGCCGCGCATCTGAATCCTTTGTCGAAATCTGCTCCGTCCCTTTCCCGTTTGGAGCCTTCGGATTTTGGTCTGGGGGAAGCGGATTTGAACGAGTTGGTTTCTTCGCGAAACTTTCAGCAAGGCCGTGAAATGCCGCTCAAGGAGATGGTTGCCGGTCTTCGTCAAACCTACTGCGAAACCCTTGGCGTGGAATTCACTCACATCCAAGATCCGGCCATGCGTGAATGGGTCGCCGGTCGCATTGAAAGCCGGCGAAGTGCTTCCCGCCAGCTTCCAGAGGTGCACCGCGATATTCTTCGCAAACTGTATCAGGCGGAAACATTCGAGTCCTTTATTCATACAAAATTTGTCGGGCAGAAGCGGTTTTCGCTCGAGGGTGGGGAGTCTCTCATGCTCTCACTCGACGCGATCCTTGAAGGATGTGGATCTGCCGGCGTCCTCGAAATCGTGATGGGCATGGCCCACCGTGGTCGACTCAACGTTCTGGCTAACTTTTTAAATAAGCCCTTGGACGTCATTTTCAATGAGTTTCAAGATACGTTTGACCCTCAATTGGTCGGCGGCAGCGGAGACGTGAAATACCACCTTGGTTACCAGACGACCAGAGATGTGCCGAGTGGTCACAAAGTCGAGATCCGCATGGCGGCAAACCCAAGCCATCTAGAGGCAGTTGACGCCGTCGTTCAGGGCAAGGCCCGCGCACGGCAGCGTGTATTGCAAGACACGGTTGAGCGCAGCAAAGTCCTTCCGATCTTAGTGCACGGGGATGCTGCTTTCATTGGCCAAGGCATCGTTGCAGAGACCTTCAACATGTCGCAACTGCCCGGCTATCGCACCGGCGGCACAATCCATCTCGTGGTGAACAATCAGATCGGTTTCACCACACTCCCAGCGGATGCTCGCTCCACGCGCTATTGCACCGACATGGCTAAAATGGTCGATGCCCCCATTTTTCACGTCAATGGCGAGGACCCGCTCACGGTGATCGAGGTCGCTCAGATAGCCCTTGAGTTCCGCCAGAAGTTCCGCCGCGATGTGGTGATCGATATTTATTGCTACCGTCGGCATGGACACAACGAGACGGACGAACCGCTCTTCACTCAGCCCGATCTTTACTCGATCATCAAAGTCCACCCGCTTCTGAGCGCCACGTTTGCCGCACAAGTTTCTGCTCTCGGAACCGTTACTGCCGATGAGGCTGCGGGGATCAAGGCCAAGTTGTTGGAAAAACTTGAAGCGGCTTTCACGGAGGTGAGCAAAAAGAGCGAGTCGAAAAAGAAGAAAAGCGAATTCGCCGGATCGACCGCGATTTTTCAACCGCCCTTTTCTCACGACCCAGTCAACACGGCTATCACGGTCGCCACGCTCGACAAAGTCGCCGCAGCCATCACGACCGTTCCCAAAAAATTCAACGTCGTTCCAAAAATTAAAAGGACCGTGGTCGATCGTCGCCTTCAGGTTTGGAAGGATGGCGGACCTTACGACTGGGGATTTGCGGAAGCCTTGGCTTTCGGGTCCCTCCTTCTCGAGGGCACGCCGGTGCGTCTCTCCGGCCAAGACAGCCGTCGCGGTACATTCAGTCATCGCAATTCGGTGCTTTATGATGAGGTGACGAGGGACCGCTACTTCCCACTCAAAAATATTTCGCCCGAGCAGGAGACCTTCTGCGTTTATAATAGCCCGCTTTCCGAGTATGCGGTGCTCGGTTTTGATTATGGTTACTCGATGGATTTTCCATCGATGCTCTGCATCTGGGAGGCTCAGTTTGGTGACTTTGCGAATGGCGCACAGATCATTATTGACCAATTTATCGCTTCAGCTGAAGCCAAGTGGCGGCGTCCGAGTTCGATTGTGATGCTCCTGCCTCATGGCTACGAGGGGCAAGGTCCCGAGCACTCCAGCGCACGGTTGGAGAGATTCCTTCAACTCTGCGCCGAGGATAACATGCAGGTGTGCAATATCACGACGCCCGCCCAGTATTTCCATGTCCTTCGCAGGCAGATACACCGTGGCTACCGCAAGCCGCTGATCATCATGTCGCCGAAAAGCCTCCTGCGCTCGGAGGACGCGGCTTCGCGTGTTGAGGATTTTACGAATGCCCGGTTCGAGGAAATCTTGGACGACCCGACCATCAAGGATCCCAAGAAAGTGAATCGTGTGGTTTTCTGTTCAGGCAAGGTTTACTACGATCTTGTTCGGGGGCGTGAGGAAACAAAGCAAACGGCGACGACGGCGATCATTCGTTTCGAGCAGATCTACCCACTCCACAGCGAGCGGTTGAAAGCACTAGCCAAACGCTACCCCGGCACCAAGCGCTACGTCTGGTGCCAAGAGGAACCCCAAAACATGGGAGCCTGGAATTTTATAGCTCCGCGCATAGCGGGTCTCGTTGGATCTCTCGTCGGCTATGCTGGCCGAGAAGAGAGCGCCAGCACCGCCACCGGGTCTTCCGGAAAGCACAAAGAACAACAAGCCGCCCTTATCAAGCAAGCCTTTGAAGTCTAAAATCGCATGAATATCGAAGTTAAAATTCCAGCCGTTGGAGAGTCCATTACCTCCGGAGTGCTTTCCATTTGGCATAAAAAAGAGGGTGATAGTGTCTCCCGTGACGAGTTGCTCTTCACGTTGGAAACAGATAAGGTTTCACAAGAGGTGATGGCCGCGGATTCCGGCGTCCTTCACATTAAAGTTCCCGAAGGCCAAGAGGTGAAAATCGGCCAAGTCGTGGCCGAAATCGCCCCCGGCCAAGCGGCAGCGCCTTCGAAAGCCGCAGCTCCCGAGCCTGCAAAGCCCGCGCCAGTCGAAAAAGCACCCGCGCCAACGCCGGCGCCAGCCCCAGCGGCGATCGTAGCGGCGAAACCAACCACTGTTGTTTCGGCGTCTGGAGATGAAGCTCGCACCACTCGGAAAAAGCTCTCTCCTCTCCGCCGTAAGATCGCCACTCAACTTGTGATGGCACAGCAAACGGCCGCGATTCTTACGACATTCAATGAATGCGATATGAGTGCCGTGATGGCGCTTCGCAAAGAACTCCAGGAGGAATTCACCAAAAAACACGGAGTCAAACTTGGCTTCATGAGTTTCTTTATCAAGGCGGTGGTCGATGCGCTTCAGGCTATTCCCTCGATAAATTCCCGGATCGATGGCGACGACTTGGTGACAAGTTCGGCTTATGATATCGGAGTGGCCGTTGGTACGGAGCGGGGCCTCATTGTGCCCGTCGTGCGCGATTGCGATCGCCTCAGTTTTGCGGATATCGAATCCCGCCTCGCCGGATACGCAACCAAGGCCCGTGAAGGCAAAATCTCTTTGGATGACCTCAAGGGTGGCGTGTTCACCATCAGCAATGGAGGCACCTATGGCTCTCTGCTTAGCACACCCATACTGAACCCTCCGCAAAGCGGCATTCTCGGCATGCACAAAATTCAAGAACGTCCGGTCGTGGCCAAGGGCCAGATCGTCGCCCGCCCTATGATGTATCTCGCCCTGAGCTACGATCATCGTGTGGTGGATGGCAAAGAGGCCGTGACATTCTTGGTTCGAGTCAAGGATTGCATCGAAAACCCAGCCCGCCTGCTCTTGGGGGCTTAGCCTTTAGTGGCAATACTCCCCGAGTCTTTCCGGTTCCCAAAACAGGAAAACTAAAAAAGACGCTGCGCTACGTGCTCATTGGGGCTTCCGCAATACGGGCATTGCGGGAGGGAGTCCAATTTCTCGGCAAAGAACTCGCGAGCGCAGAGATGGCATCGGATGAGATTCTTTCGGTCTTTTGCCGCCTGACGCTTTCGCGCGATTTCATAGCAGATCCAAACAAAAAAAATCCCCGCAAGGAAAACAATGAGAGCGGTGAAAACGAGCCATGGAAGAGGAATTGAAATCATGGCGTCTTCTGGGGTCTGGAACCCCAGTGAAATTCCAGAAAATCCCACGCGATTCCACTTTTTTCTGATGGGGCAAAGCGAAGCGATCGGAGTAATTGGAGAAGGTTGCGATCAATGGCGGGGTCGCCAGAAGATCGCTCTGGAACGAGGAATGCGACATTCCCACTCGAATCAACTCCAATAAGGAAAGTCAGCGCATCGAGCGATCCGGAGGCGAGGAGCGGAACAGTTGGGTTTTCGGGCAAGGATGGCAATCGGTCGGCTAATGCCGGTCCCGATTGGAGCTTGGCAGCAAGGGCAGGAGTTTCCTGCTTTGGTGTGGCGAGAGTGGGGAATTTGACTTCGCGTCGCACGCTTGGAACATGCGCAGGAGGTTGGGCCTCCCATCTTGGCGGGATCGGAAGAAGAGTGTTTTTTTCGGATGCAAATTGGGGAGTGTAAGTCGACGAAAACACCCCCTCCTCACGAGGCATCCCTCGTCCAGGGGCAAAGAGAGAGGGGTCTGAGGAAAGGAGTAAACCTTCGATTTGAAGTTTTTGAGGAGAACCTTCAGGCAAAAAGAAAACCTGCGCGGATTTGAGCGTATCCGCTTTGCCTTTTGGGTACGCGATAGTGAAGAGGAAAAAAATGGAACCATGCGCCAAGGCTGCGAGCACAAGCATGGCCGAAAGCAGGAGGTGGATGCGATGCCGTATGGGCCAGTCAAAAATGAGAGGAGTGTTTTTCAATGCTGATCCGATGTGGCGATGACTGTGGGATATCCAAGGGAGAGAGAGACAGTCATCACCTTAGCGAGTTCTTCCACAGCGGATCTGCGATCAGTTTTGATGATCACGGTATGGTTTCTTCCGCCATATTCCTTAAGCTTGCGGCGCAACTCCTCGAAAGTGACGGCCTCATTTTCAAAATAAATCGAAGATATCGGAGCTGCCGCGATGCTGATGATGAGTGGGTTTCTTTGCGGAGCGAGAAGGAAGGGGGATTGGGGGACATCGACCTTGACGCCCGGTTGCAAAAGAAAAGATGTGCTGAGGATAATGTAAAAAACCAGCAATAGCACCACGTTCAAGGACGGCGCTATAAACATCAGGGCCGGATGAAGGCCGGGTGAGCGCTGGATTTTCACGCGGTCGTATCCGATTCGGCGGGTTCGTGGAGGACGTCTAGAATCTCAATCGAGGCCCGTTCGATGTCATGAAGGACATCATTCGACCTGGCGACCAGATAGCTGTGGGCGACAAACGCTGGAATAGCGATGGTGAGCGCCGCTGCTGATGTGAGAAGGCTCTCGTAAACGCCGCCAGCAATCTCAGCGGCAGTCGCATAGCCTCCATGGGTGGTGATCTGTTGAAAAGCGGTCAGAAGACCGAGAATAGTCCCAAGCAAGCCGACAAGGGGGGTCGCGTAGGCGATCGTTGCCAGCAATGCGAGATTGCGCTCCAAGCGGGGAACCTCGAGTTGCCCTGCCTCTTGTGCGATGTCACGCAACTCGGATCGGGGCGAATTGTGGCGGACCAACATGGAAAGTAGAACGCGCGGAACCGGGCCTGGAGACGCAGCACATTCCCTAATCGCCTCAGCGAAGTTTTTTTTCCTGAGCAAATTGGTCAGTCCACGTAAGAAGTCACCGGTTTGAATCGATGCACGGTGAAAAAAAAGAAGGCGCTCACAGAACACGCCGAGTGCTGTAACACTACATCCCAGAATAAGCCACATCAGTGGGCCACCCTTTTGAACAAGTTCCATCATAAGTTCTCGTTTTCTAAATCATCGCGGGCATCCCCGCAATGGGTTTTCAGGTTTCATTTGGTGGTGGAGGGAGGCATAGGCGTGATCGAGTGACCTCACCCAACGCGAGGGTGACCTTTTCGCGAACGCCCGGTATAAAACCGCGGTCCGCGTGAAAGACGAGCATGGTGTGGTTTTCGTTTTGAAAAACACTGATCGGGCCTTTTTCTGTGTGCAGGGTGAGCGCCGGAATTTCGCCGATGCCCATGTCTGCTGAGGCTTCATGCATCGCTCGTGCCATGGCGGTGGCTTTGGAGCTAAGCGATGCGATATCTAATCCTGCAGGGACGTTTTGAGACGCGATGAACGCATCGTCACTTGTCAAAAGACAGGACTTGATACCAGGCAGGTCGCCGCAAAGTTCCACGACCCGCTTGGTGCTTAATTTCTCATCGGTCATGAAAAGCGACTGCAGGGCATCCTGCTCCGGCAGGATCTCCTCTCCGAAAGTATCAAGCGTTGGGAAATCCGGCTTGATCGTGATGATTGCGCTTTGATTCAAGGTTGTTTCCTCTGTTTTGCGGCGGAATGTCGGAAGGTTGCTTATCAGGTCGGATAGCTTTCGGAGAGGTACCTCATCTTCGGGAAGTGGGGTGGCGAGTTCGGGAATCGAATCCTCGTCTATGACTTCAGGCTCCATGGAGAAATCGTTTTCCTCAGTAGCGGATGGTCTCGCGAAAAAAAGATTCAAGCTCGCCACTGGTGAAGCTAGTGGCGACTCAAGAGCTTTCCATGAGGGTGTGGTTGCACAGAGGATTTGTTCGCGGAGATTGTATCCAAGAGCAACGCGAGTCAGTGGGAGTCGAATGATCTCAGGCGCGGCTTTAACGAAATCGGGAGCCAAGTCGGCAAGCACCTCCAAGGAAAGAATGGGAACGACGTGGCCAAGAATTCGGTCCGCAGGAAGATCAACTATTTCGTCCGGAAGGCATCTGCGGATCAGGCAGGTGGTCGGTATCAATGGCTCCAAATCCGCTAATCGCATGGAAATCGTGCGGGTCGGTGCGCTGCCATATACGACGGAAGGTTGGTTAGCTTCGGGTGAGATTGTAGGCATTTCTTGTATCCTTCGCGCACTCAGGTTATCTCCATAGGCCTTAAATTAGCAATCCCGTGGAATTCGACTTCAAATTCACTAGCGATGGGCTCATCCCCGTCATCGTCCAAGAAGCCTCAGGCAAGGAAAGGCCCTCCGGAAGGGTTTTGATGTTTGCCTGGATGAACTCGGAGTCGTTAGCCAATACACTCAAAACCGGTCTCATGACCTTCTGGAGCCGATCTCGTCAAAAACTCTGGCTCAAGGGTGAGACCAGTGGACATACCCAGCGCGTCGTTCGCTGGTTTGTGGATTGCGACAAGGACGTGCTTCTTTTCGAGGTCGAGCAAACAACCGGAGCCTGCCACACCGGATACGAAAGCTGTTTTTTTCAGGAACTCGATCGCAATGCCCTTCCGCTTGATATCAAGGAAGTCAAACTTTTTGACGACAAATCCGTCTACGTTAAAAAATCCTGATCGGCATCAGTTCGTATTGCGCTGATTGCGCAGTGGGCGGTTCTTCTTTTCCTCTTCAAAGCCATTGTTAATGGGCTTTCTCCGGCTTCCTTCATCGCGTTTTTTTAAATTCTCTGATGAATGTGAGTGGAGTCGGTGGGGAACTTCGCGTGCTTTAAAAATAAAAATGCATTTTCGTTCGTGCGCGCAAGAATCCTTGCGGAGCCCCTTCAAATCTAGCTTGCACGGGGAATCGTGTGTTGGGAAGAAATGCCGCCTAAAATTGCGTGGGCTTGAAAAAACCTCATGTGAAAGCAGGAAAAAGACAGCGTTAAAAAACACAAAAAGCGAGAGCTTGGAGTGGTGGGAAAGAAAAAACACAGCGTGAAGAAGCGTGTTTTAAAAAACAGGAGTGTGGTCTTGGGATATTGATGGAATGGGCTCCTGCGGGCGGCGCGCGATTATCTTTGGATAAGCGCTAGAAGAGAAAATTCAAAAATAATTTAAAAAGCAGTTGACGAAAAAAAGAGTCCCGCTATGTTCGCTGTCCCGCTGGTGAAACACACCAAGCGAAATTGATCTCAGTTTTAGTTCAAATCAAGTCGGGCAAAGACCCCACAAGGGCCGGTGTACTGATAAGAAAATGTTCAAAAACAGAGTTACAGATTTTTGAAAACCTAATTCAAATTTTATCGAGATCGGTAAAATTCAGAACGCAAATAATTTTTTATATGAAATGACAATCAGCATTTGCTGAATTGTGCGTTTCTTCGTCGGTTTTGTTTTTTTAATTTGACGACCAAGCTGAAGAACAGTCTCACTGAACTTCAGCTATTGGATAGTCAGAAATTTTCTCTTGTATAGCACAAGAGACAAGCTTTTCAACGGAGAGTTTGATTCTGGCTCAGAACGAACGCTGGCGGCGTGGATAAGACATGCAAGTCGAACGGGGTTATAATTGTAGTAATACAATTATAGCTTAGTGGCGAACGGGTGCGTAACACGTGAGCAATCTGCCGGGAAGTGTGGGATAGCTCGCCGAAAGGCGAATTAATACCGCATGTGGCTAGGGGTGACATCACTCCGAAGCCAAAGTCGCAAGACGCTTCCTGATGAGCTCGCGGCCTATCAGCTAGTTGGTGAGGTAACGGCTCACCAAGGCAATGACGGGTAGCTGGTCTGAGAGGACGACCAGCCACACTGGAACTGAGACACGGTCCAGACACCTACGGGTGGCAGCAGTCGAGAAT
>CAIWSO010000372.1 GCA_903915315.1 uncultured Spartobacteria bacterium
CCCTGCAAGCGGCGTTTTTGTTGCTTCATTCTCGTGAGGTCGAGCAAGGCGCCGGTGAAAGCACAGGTCAAAGCCGCTCCCACAGGAGCCACAAGAGGGAGGATGACGTCTTGGGTTGAAAAGATCCAAAAGGCCCCCAGGATGTAGGAACTCACAGTGACGGCTCCAGTGACTTTGGAGTAGCTGGAATAATTCGCCGGAAGAAAACTGAAGGACGATGCTACGAAACCGAGTGCAAAAATAATCGCGATATTGAGCCAGACTGGCGGACGGTGGATGGATTTGCCGGATAAGATGGTTTTGAGCAGGTTGCCATGAATGGACACGCGCGGCACGGGACCTGAGCCACTGAGTGGCATGGGGCTCAAGTCTTTCAAGAGAGGATCCACAGGGCCGATGAGAACGACCGAATCCCGGAACTGTTCAAAAAACTTCTTTGCTACCACTTTTTGCTCTTCGGTTCCGTCGCCGAGCATTTGGCCATAGGCGATGACATTAAAGATGCTGGCGTGAAAGTCACCCTTGCCCTCCCAAGCGGTGAACCAATTTGGCTCGGCGAGTTGGTTTAGGAAGAGGGGAAGGCTAGCCGCGATGGAACCATCGGGTTTGCGGATTGAAATGACGTCGTTTTTGATGTCCACGGCGGTTTCCTCCAACCCCAAATACAGGAGAGCCAGTTTGAGAGACATGGGCAAATAAGTGTGAGCGGGAATAGTCGCTTTCGCAAAAAACGGAACAAAACGCACATCGTTGCCGATCGTGTCGATGAGTCCGACGTGCCCATTGGGCCCGAGTACGGAGTAGGCGGGCAACTCCGGTGGGCCAACTTGATGATCTGGACTTTTTTTATCGAACAGAAGAGGGAAGGTGGTATCGAGGCCGAAGGGTCTGTTCGTGGTCCCATATGTCGTGGCGAGAACGACATTTTTGTATTTATAGATGCATTTCCCGAGTCTCGCGCTGCCGACCTCCATTTCATCGCGGCCGACATCGGGCAAGCCCGCATTCGAAAAAACAAAATCCATGCCAGCGGCTCTGATTTGGCCATGATCAAAGAGAGCAGTCAGAGCGAGGGCGAAGTATTCGCGATTCCATGGGAAATTGCCGAGTTTCGAGATCGCGTAGGTATCCACATCCACGTAGCAGACTTTCACGGGAGCCTGGATTGGTCCGCGGAAATCGAATCGGGCATCGATCGTTTTTTGCTCCAGAAAGGCGGTGGCTCCATCCGGTCCGAGGACATTATCCTTTTTTTTGAAGTAGTTAAACGGGATCTGAGAGAGAATGACCCAGAGTCCGCAGATCAAAAAAATGAGTGCAACTGAGAGAAGGGGGAGTGTGCGTTTTTTCACAAGAGTGGTTTGTTAATCGCGTGGTTGTAATACTTCGGAGTATTTGGTGACGATCATTTAAAAGCGGACTTCCGTATTTCTCACGACAGATCCAGCCGAGTCTCTGATCGCGATGGTGATTTTTTTCAAACCCCAGTCGATTTCTAGGGTTCCGAAATTCAGGTCGGCAAAAAACTCGCCGAGTCGGAGGCTATTTTTCTCACTGGTGGTGTCGTGTCTGAAATGTGTCATCCCGCTTGACGTGACTTCGGTAAAAGTTGTGCCCGCATGCTCGAGGCGGGAAATTTCGCCCATGTGCCGGTCACCGCTGAGAAAAAGGACACCGCTTTTCTTGGTTCGTGCGATCAGGTCGAGGAGACGCTTGCGGGAGTCTGTATAGTCGGCCCATTTTTCATGTCGGTGCTCGGTCGGGAGAATCTGGCTGCCAGAGCAGATCAGGTGAACTTGAGCCGTGCTACTCTCGAGGATCTCGGTGAGCCAAATCCACTGGGTCTCGCCGAGGATATCGCCGCCACTTTTTGGGGCCCCGCGAAAACTTCTTCCATCGAGTAAAATCACGCGCACCTCACTGCCGGGAGGGCCAAATGTGCGTGTGGCGTAGATGCCGGCTCGGTTTCGCCGTGGGCTCTCCATCGGTTCATCCAAAAAGTCGAGGAAGAGTTTCTGGGACTCCTTTTTGAAAGGATATCCGAAACCGGCGTTGTTCCGCCCGTAATCGTGGTCATCCCAAATGCCGATCACTGGGCAGAGGGCGCGAAGCTGAGTGTAATCGGGATGGGTCTTCTGAGTAGTCCATTTATTTTCTAGAACTTCCATGTCGTTTGTGTCTCCGTAAATGTTGTCCCCAAGCCAGATCCATGCTTGGGGTTGGAATTTGAGAATAGGGGTCCAGAGAGGTTGGGGGAGGTCTTGGCGGTTACAAGACCCGAAGGCCAATCGAGTGAGTGGATCCTGCGCCCGCGTCGCAGGAATGGCTGAAATGGACAGCAAACATGCAAGGGAAATGGAGATTCTATGGAAAAGTCGGATTGGCATGACATGGCAGTAGCCTAGATGGCCGTCGGGTGCAATCGGACAGGTGGTGCCGTTTTTTTCAAAATTCGTCTTGCCGCTGGGGAATCTGAAAATACCTTGGTCGGCATGTCAAACACACTCAGCCCGGTGGCATACGATGCCAAGATCGAAGGGAATGTGATCTTCACGCAGGTGGATGCCGCCATCAACTGGATGCGCAGCAATTCGCTTTGGCCAATGCCGATGGGATTGGCCTGCTGCGCGATCGAACTCATGGCCGCTTCCTCCTCCCGATTTGATATCTCGCGCTTTGGCGCTGAGGTGATGCGGTTTTCCCCGCGCCAAGCCGACGTGATGATCGTCGCTGGCACGGTCACTTACAAAATGGCCCTTGCGGTGAAACGTATCTGGGATCAAATGCCCGAGCCCAAGTGGTGCATCGCCATGGGTGCCTGTGCTTCTTCCGGCGGCATGTATCGGAGCTACGCTGTTCTCCAAGGAATCGACCACCTGATTCCTGTGGACGTCTACATCTCCGGATGCCCGCCCCGGCCGGAAGCCCTTCTCGACGGGCTCATGAGACTTCAGAAAAAAATTATGGGCGAGAACGCTGTGCAGGACCAGAAAAGGGAACTCCTCGAATCGATATGATCGAAACCATTCAAAAAATCCGCGCCGCATTTCCGAATGCGGTACTCAATGAAACCTTTTTCCGCGACGAGTATTCTCTCACGATTCAGCTCTCCTCACTTCGCGAAATCTGCCTCCATGCACGCGATGTTCTTGGGTTTAATTACCTGATCGATGTTTCCAGCGTGGATCACTTCGGCGAGGAACCGCGCTTCGAGATGGTTTACGAGCTTTATTCCATGAGAGATCGCATCCATCTTCGGCTTAAGGCCACTGTGAGCGAAGATGATTGCCAAGCCCCTACCGTTTCCGACATCTGGCCGACGGCCGATTGGCATGAGCGTGAAGTTTACGACATGATGGGAATTCGCTTTGTGGATCACCCCGATCTTCGACGCATTCTCATGTGGGAGGGGTTCCCCTACCACCCGCTGCGCAAGGATTTTCCGCTTGAAGGGAAGCACAGCGACACGCCCGGCGTGGCATTCAGCCATCCCGCGCCACTGGCAGGTGGTCCGTTTGTTACTGTGCCCACGGATGGCACCACTCAGGTGCGCGAACCACGGGCTCGTCACGCTGAAGATTTAACGACGCCTGTAAAAATCATCGCTAACCCTTGATTGCTGAAGATAAGGCCCTTTCGGAATTAGTCGGCCGCTTATCCGAATGCCCCCGCATCGCCCTCGATACGGAGGCTGACAGTTTGCATTGCTACTTTGAGAAGCTCTGCCTCATTCAAGTGAGTGCAG
>CAIWSO010000373.1 GCA_903915315.1 uncultured Spartobacteria bacterium
ACGCAATATCGATCAAGGCGCGAAGTGTGTTCCGCTTTTCGAGTGCGGTCGTGTTTTTCATCCCACGGGTGAGCGTCAGCGTCTCGCTATCGTCGTATCTGGCGACCGTAATGAAGCCGATTGGCGCGGAGGTTCGGTGCGCGCATGGGATGTCTTTGATTTGATCGGCGCCATCCGTGAGTTTGCGCGACTCGCCGAGTCCGACATCGTTTCCGTCGTCGCCCAAGCGCCGTTTGGGGCGATGGTAGAGATTTTCTACGGCGGCAAAAAAATCGGTGTGGCTGGTCAGTTGCAGCCTTCCGTAGCTCGAGAGATAGGAGCCAGTTCTCCGATCTTGGCAGCGGAATTCGATCTGGATCTCTGGCGCGCCAGCATCTCTTTGAAAACCGAGGTCGCCGCCCTCGCGAAATTTCCCGCCTCATCCCGTGACATCGCTTTTGTGGCGCCGCTCGCGCTTCCCTTTGCTGCCGTCCGCGAGGCGATCGCTGCTCTCAACGAACCGCTTCTCGAGTCCGTGCGTCTTTTTGATCTTTTCACTGACCCCAAGGGCGAAAAAATCCCTGCCGATAAAAAGTCGTTGGCGATCTCACTCCTCTTCCGAAGCTCAGAGAGGACATTGACAGCAGAAGAAGTCAACGCCGCCACCGATCGAATTAAGGGCAGCCTCCGAGAAAAGGTGGGCGTCGATTTTCGCGAGTAATCAGCGGGGGGTGCGTGTGTTGAAAAATGTAACTTTAGGCCCCGCGAAGGCCGGTTAGAAGGAGTTCAGCGTTGGACTTGGTGTGCTGGAGGTTGGAGACTAGGATTTCCATGGCTTCTGCGGCGGGGAGTTCGGAGAGTTGGCGTCGGAGTTGGGCTACGCGCTCGTGTTCGTCGGGGTGGAGGAGCAGTTCATCGCGGCGGGTGCCGGATTTAACGATTTGGATGGCAGGAAAAATGCGCATCTCGGCAATGGAACGATCCAAGTGGAGTTCCATGTTTCCAGTGCCTTTGAACTCCTCAAAAATAAGGTCGTCCATGCGGCTGTGGGTTTCAATGAGCGCGGTGCCAAGGATGGTTAGACTGCCGCCCTCTTCGGTGTTGCGAGCGGAACCAAAGAATTTTCTGGGCTTGGCCAGGGATTTGGCATCGACGCCACCGCTCATGGTACGGCCTTTTCCCGACTGGAGATTATTGTAGGCCCGGGCCATGCGGGTGATCGAATCGAGGAGGATAATCACGTTGCGGCCAAGTTCCACCAAGCGTTGGGCACGATTTGCGACGGACTCGCAGATTTGGACGTGGCGGGCGACGGGTTCGTCGAATGTGGATGCGTAGATTTCGCAATCGAGGGCCCGGCGCATGTCAGTGACTTCTTCTGGGCGTTCGTCCACGAGGAGAAGGATGAGAGCGGCGTCGGGATGATTGGCGCGGATGCTGCGAGCGAGTGTTTGCAGCATGATTGTCTTGCCAGCACGTGGTGCGGCGGCAATCAGGCCGCGTTGCCCCATGCCGATAGGAGTGATAAGATCCACTGCTCGTGCCGCCAATTCAGGCTCGGTGGGCGTCTCAAGAAAAATGCGGCGGTTTGGGAAAAGGGGCGTGAGCTTGTCGAACTCGGTCGGGGGTTTCCATTCTGAAGCGGGAATGCCTTCGATGAATAAAATCTCGTCGGCCATGAGTCCCTGTTCGCGCCCTTGGGGCGGACGAACTTTGCAAGTGAGCATAACTCCCGGCTGCAGGGAGTATTTCCGCATGAGTTGGTGAGGGACGGTAACGTCATCCGCGCCGGGGCGAAGGTCGTAGGCGCTCCAACGAAGAATGCCGGCATCGGGGGTTTTTTCTAAAAGCGCGGTGCCGGTTGCTGTCCCGCCTCGGGAGAGTTGGTAGCGAATCTGGTCGAGAACAAGTTGGCGCCTGGTGAGGTCGGGACGAAGTCGCAAGCCGCTCTCCACCGCCATGCGTAGAATCTCGCTGAGCGGGAGCTTTTGCAGCTCATTGATGAGAAGAGGTGCGGGGGTTGCGGAAGTGGTGGGCGAAGGCGTCATTGGAGAACGAAAAAATCTAAGCTTTGGACCGTTGAGCGGCCAACTGGGCTGGGATCGGCATGAATCCAAGGAATCTTGGGAATTTCAAGCCGGGCTAAACGAGATCAAAATATAAGCCCGCACCCAACTGGCGAGTTCTGCGGGCATGGGACCACTCAGTTTTTCTTTTCCGGGAAATAGCTGGGAGCGTTGGGGTCTGTCGCCTCTTTTTGAG
>CAIWSO010000374.1 GCA_903915315.1 uncultured Spartobacteria bacterium
CCATCGAAGTTCTCGCCCCCGAGGGAGGCGATTTTGCCATGAGTTTTGATGTGAACACATGGAGTGCCTACGCGAATCTGAAAGCCGGCAAGTATTATGCGTTCACGACGCTGAGCAAGAGTCCAGACTGGCAAACAGTAACGTTCCGACTCGCGGACATTAAACCTACCGACGATAAGTTGCCTCCAATGTCACACTGGCAGGGGATCACGGAGTTAATGATCACCCCAAATCTGACCGTGAAAAAAGACGGCAAGGATGAGGTTCTGATGAAAGGGCGTTGGAACAGCGCTCGTAAGTATCGCAATCTGCGATGGGTCGGTGGTTCCTATACAAAGCCCACCCTCATGCCGGGCGGCACGATCAGCGATGCCGAATACAAACGTCTATTCCAGCAAGGCATCGACCAATCGGTTTCTCAGGAGAAGAAAGACGCTCAAAAGGCTTCTGCCGCCTCGACCGCTGTTCCGGTAGCACAAAGTCCAGTAGCGCCCACTTCAGCCACGGTGGCGTTTTCCGCAAAAGTCGTTTCGGTTTCCGCAAGCTCGATCACATTAAAAACGGAAACGGGCGAAAAGACCTTGTCCATCGACGCCAAGACGGCGTTCCCTGATTTCAAAGACGCTTCGGAAATCAAAGTGGGAGCGGAAGTCGGAGTGCGTTCGGACGCGGACTACAAGCAGGCGCTCATAATCAGATCTTGGCCGCCCAAGTGAGAGAGCTAGTGGGATGGTTCACTTCAGTGTAGCAAAATGAAATACTTGGGTCGTCTAGCGCCGACACGACGGGGTATTTGCATCTCGGTCACGCTTCCACGTTTTCCATGGCGCACCGCCGCGCGCGTGAAGCTGGAGGGGGGCTTTTATTGCGGATCGAGGATTTGGATCCGCTTCGCTGTCGGTCGGAGTTTACCGCTGCGGCGCTGGAAGATTTGAAGTGGTTGGGGCTGGATTGGGATGGGGAACCCGTTTTTCAAAGTCAGAGGAGGAACCACTTCCTCGAAGTCTGGCAACGATTGAAATCCGGTGGGCACATTTACCCGTGCCTCCGATCTCGCCGCGAGATCTCCACATTGGCCCCCCATGAGGAAGAACCGATCTTTCCCATCGAGTGGCGAACGCCGCAGGACGCGGCAGCGGATTACTCGGAGCCAAGGGGAGTCAACTGGCGATTCCGCGTGCCGGAAGGCGCGGTGTTGAGCTTTCACGATCAAAACCTCGGCTTAGTCGAAAAAATCGCACAGCGGGATTTTGGAGATTTTCTGGTTTGGAATCGCGATGATGTGCCGGCTTATGAACTGGCTGTGGTCGCGGATGATATGGCAATGGGGATCACGGAGGTTGTGCGCGGCGCGGTTCTCCTGACCTCAACGGCGAGGCAAATCCTCCTTTATGAAGCCCTCGGCGCCCGTCCGCCTGCGTTTTT
This sequence comes from uncultured Spartobacteria bacterium, assembly GCA_903915315.1. Classification (GTDB taxonomy): domain Bacteria; phylum Verrucomicrobiota; class Verrucomicrobiia; order Chthoniobacterales; family Terrimicrobiaceae; genus UBA967. The sequence goes on from CAIWSO010000374.1 coordinate 1,426, forward strand.
TCACTGTCCGCTCGTCTGCGACAAGGAAGGTAGGCGACTCGCCAAGCGTTCAGGCGGGCTTTCTATTCGTGAACTGCGTGAGGCCGGGAAAACCCCAGAGGAGATTTTGAGAATGGCAAGATTAGG
>CAIWSO010000375.1 GCA_903915315.1 uncultured Spartobacteria bacterium
AGTCTGCTGGAAGAACTCGAAGAGCTCGTTAACACCCTCGGCATCCCGGTGATCGACCGCAAACTCGTCCATCACCGCGAAGTCCACGCTCGCTATTTAGTAGGGTCCGGCAAAGCGCAGGAGATTGCGGATTTTGTGAAGGAAAATAAGGTCGACGTGATTATTTTTGACAACGAATTGACGCCATCCCAGCAACGCAATTGGGAAAAGTTGTCCGGCGTTCTCGCAATCGACCGCCAAGAAGTGATCTTGGATATCTTTGCGAAGCGGGCGCAAACGCGCGAAGCCCGCCTCCAAGTCGATCTCGCTCGTATGGAGTATTCGCTCCCCCGACTTGTTCGTGCATGGACACACCTTGGCAAGCAAGGCGGCGGCATTGGATCTAAAGGCGAAGGCGAATCCCAACTCGAGCAGGACAAACGCAAGATCCGTGGACAAATCGATCGCCTCAAAAGGGACTTGGATGCCGTCAAACGCCAGCGCGCCACTCAGCGCAAGGATCGCAAACGCACCCCTGTACCGAATGCCGCCATCGTTGGTTACACGAATGCCGGCAAGTCCTCACTCCTGCGCGCCCTCACCGGAGCGGACGTCCTCGTCGAAGACAAACTCTTCGCGACGCTAGACACCACCACGCGTAAAATCGCTCTCCCAAATAACCAACCTCTCCTGCTTACGGACACGGTGGGTTTCGTTCGCAAGCTCCCGCATGGACTTGTCGAGGCCTTCAATGCCACGCTCGAAGAAGCCGTGATGGCCGATTTTCTCGTTCACGTGCTCGATGTGAGTCAACCCGAGGTGATGGAATTCTACGAGACCACTTTGAAGGTTCTCACGGATCTCGGCGCAGCATCCCAGCGTACGCTTTTGGTCTTTAATAAAATCGACCGTCTCGCTGACCACTCGTCACTGCACTTTCTACGAATCCGCTTTCCGGATGCTCACTTTGTGTCCGTGAAAACGGGTGAAGGTATGCCGGAACTCGTCAATCGCTTGAGCGAGTTAGTCGCTGATGACCTTATCACTGTCGAGCTACGTATCCCGCAAACCCGAGCGGACCTCATTGCCCGGTTACACCGTGAAGCGGATATCCGTCACACGGAATACATCGATAACGATGTCCTTCTCAGGGCTCGAATCTCTCCACGCGTGGCGGCCGCCTATTCCAGCTTCGCCACCAGCGGTCTGAGCTCCAACTAAGCTGGAGCCGGAGCTGCAAAGCCGCCGGGCGGAAGTTGGGGCTTGATGGATTCCGGTGGCTCAGGAGTAACGTCCACAGGTGTCGGAGGCAGCGGCGGCGGGGCCACTTCCATGATCGGCGGATTTTTGATTTCGCCGAACTCAAGGATCTCTTTCACGTGGGAGGCATCGAGTGTTTCGAATTCCAACAAGGCCTTTGCAACGATCTGCACTTCCTTGCGATGAGACTCCAGAAGCACACGGGCGCGCTCATAAGCCTCGTCGATAATGCGCTTCACCTCGGCATCGATCTGCTGGGCGGTATGTTCACTGTATTCACGCGGACGAGACATCTCGCGAGCGAGGAAAACGTATTCGTTACCTTCGGCAAAACTGATCATGCCCAAGGAACTCATCCCCCATTCGCAAACCATCTTGCGAGATAGCGTGGTCGCCTGGCGGATATCGCCGGAGGCTCCATTGGAAATATCGTTAGTGAACATTTCCTCCGCGATACGACCACCCATCGTTACCACGAGAAGGTCGAGGGCTTCTTTTTGTTGGGTCGAGTATTTGTCGCCTTCGGGAAGATACATCGTCGCCCCCAAGTAGGGACCACGAGGAATGATCGTCACTTTGTGCAGCGGACTGGTGTGCTCCAAGAGGACATTGAGAATCGCATGACCGGCTTCATGCCAAGCTGTGGAGGTTTTTTCCCTCTCACTCATGGCCATGCTACGGCGTTCCTTACCCCAACGCACCTTGTCGCGGGCATCCTCCAGCTCACGCATGGAAATGGCTTTTAGCCCCTTCCTTGCAGCAAGCAGAGCGGCCTCATTGAGCACGTTGGCGAGCTCCGCACCGGAATACCCGGGGGTTCCTTTGGCAAGAACGGCTAAATTGCAACCCTCACCAATTTTAACTTTCTTGGCGTGGACTTTGAGAATCTCCTCACGACCTTTTACGTCCGGAAGCGGAACGGTAACCTGACGGTCAAAGCGACCCGGACGCAGCAACGCGGGATCCAGCACATCAGGACGATTGGTCGCCGCGATGATGATCACGCCCTCTTGAGTATCAAAGCCGTCCATCTCGACAAGGAGCTGGTTGAGCGTTTGCTCGCGCTCATCATGTCCCCCACCCATGCCGTGTCCGCGATGACGACCCACGGCATCGATCTCATCAATAAACATCAAGCAAGGAGCTGACTTTTTGCCCTGCTCGAACATGTCGCGAACACGGGAGGCACCGACACCGACAAACATTTCCACGAAGTCCGATCCGCTGATCGAAAAGAAAGGCACATCCGCCTCACCTGCGATCGCGCGGGCGAGAAGCGTTTTGCCCGTTCCGGGCGAACCCACCATGAGAACACCTTTGGGGATGCGTCCACCGAGCTTTTGAAATTTTTTCGGATCCTTTAAAAACTCGACCAGTTCTTGCACTTCATCCTTCGCCTCTTCGACGCCGGCAACATCTTTGAAAGTGATGCGATTTTTATCCTTGGCGAGCATGCGTGCTTTGGATTTGCCGAAATTGAGCGCGCCCTTGCCCGCCATCTTGATCTGCGAGCGGAAGAAGAAGTAGAGGATGATCAGAAAGAGAACTATCGGCAGGAAGCTCAAAACCGCTGACGCCAACAGATCAGACTTCGGAGTGATAGCCGGCGTAATCCCAGCCTCTGTGAGGGCCTGATCAATCTCTGAACCATTGAACTGAGTGAAGATCGGCGTGCGGAATGCAACAGGCCCTTCCTCACCCGTCGTGCGGGAGGCCATCTTCACTTTGCCCTCGAAGTATTGGGTATTGCGTCCCTCCTCGACCACCAACTCCAGAGGCGACTCGGGCGTGACGATGAGTTTCCCCTCCTTCACGAGCTTAATGAATTTCGGAAACTGGATCAGCTCGGTCTGATTAAAATTATTTCCTCGGAACAAAAAGGCACCGCCGATGAGGGCGAAGGCGATTGCAAAGAGAACTAGCCCACGCCAGTTCAGTTGTGGATCTTGACCCCCGTTTTGGCGCTGGCGGTTGTCATTGGATGGTTTTGGGTTTTCGTCTGACATTTTCTCCACTTTCCCCTATCACGGCAGATTGGCAAATGCAAAAAGCATTCACTACCGGCAGTCTCGTCATATCCATCCATGATGTGAGTCCATCAACGCGCGAGCGATCACAGGAAATTCTGGACGATTTGAAGCGCGCGGGGATTGGCACAACCTCATTGCTGGTTATCCCCAATCACCACCATCGCGGCCTGATATCGGAGGATCCCGAGTTTGCC
>CAIWSO010000376.1 GCA_903915315.1 uncultured Spartobacteria bacterium
CACCTCCAAAGCAACAAAATCCGCAAGGCCCTGCCAGCATTCACGCTAATTCATGGAGTGGACAATCTCGAACTCGCCCAACAAATCAACCGCATCGCTGGCGAAATGGGACTCACTGCCAAGATCCTCTTGGAGATCAATGTCTCGGGGGAATCCTCGAAATTTGGATTTTTCCCGGCTGACCTCCGCGAAAATCTGGAAGGCCTTTTGTGCCTTCCAAACATTCGCATAAATGGCCTGATGACGATGGCTCCCTACAGCGAAGATCCCGAGACAGCTAGGCCCGTATTTTCGAAGCTTCGAATTTTGAGAGATGAACTCGCCGCAAAAACTGGCCAAGCCCTACGGGAACTTTCCATGGGCATGAGCGGAGATTTTGAGGTGGGAATTGAAGAGGGCGCCACGATCGTTCGCATTGGCTCCTCGATATTCGGCCACCGCTAGATGATGGCAATAGGCCTAGTCGGAAATCCAACTATCGCGGGGAAGATGCTCCGGAAGCAGTTCCGGCAGGAGAGGTTCCTTGAAATTCACCGACATTCAAGAAGGGAACCACACCGCCGCCACTGATGCGCGGTAGGACACCATCCCATTTCTCGATAGAGCGAAGCTGAATAATCTCTGGGCTTTGTTTGAGAGCGAGAGCCTCACGCTGAATCGCATCCGCACGGGCTTTTGACTGAACTTCCGTAGAAAAAGCTTCTGCCGAAGCCGCCAGTTTCCGCTCCTCGGCGCTGGCTTCTGCCTGGGTGACTCTCATGATTTTTTCATTTTTTGCCTGGAGAGCCATTTGCTCCGCCTTCACTTTGGCCTCAATCGCTCGATTGAATTCAGGGGAAAAGTTGAAATCTGTGATGGCAAGGTTGGCGATATTGACAGCGTTTTCGAGTCCTTTTTCGCGAAGCGTATTATTGATAAAAAGATTAAGGGATTCTTGGATTTGTTGTTTCACCAACTCCCGTTTGGTTACGAGCTCTTCGGCTGTGAATTTGGCTGTGACAGCTTTGACGCATTCTTGAATCGCTGGTTCGACAAGTGAGGACGACACTTTAGCCAGCAATCCAATGCGTTGATAAATTTGCGGTGCCAATGCCCCGTTCAAAGAATACTGCATCGTGACCTGCGTGGTTACTAGTTGAAGATCCTTGGAGGCCGCCGTCGCTTGGGCATGACTAGCAGTGAGTCGGATGTCGACCTGCTGCACATGGTCAATAAAGGGCTTCTTAAAATGAAACCCCTCGGGAAGTGCGTTGGGCTGTACTGCACCTAGTGAGGCTATCACTCCGACATTTCCGCTCTGCACGATCACCGTCATCGATGAGAAAACAGCGAAGGCTATCACGAGAACAACGACTACTGGGACAAGATACCGCGCTGAAGAATTGGGAAAATCACTCATAAGACCTCATATTCTATCTGGAATGCGGATTCCTGCCACAACTAATGATTCGCCACGCTTTGGAACTTTGGCGCTATGAATCAAAAAGATCGTCTTCGGTTTTTTTGAACTCTTTTAGAAGTGCTGCCAGTTGTTCTCTGCTATGGGATTTTTGGATTTTATCCATTTCGCCTCCTGCCAAAGCATCACACCGTTCGTTTTCGGGATGACCGGCATGTCCCTTGAGCCATTTCCATTCCATGAGGTGAAGCTTGGCACTCGCATCAAGTTCGCGCCAAAGGTCTGCATTTTTAACGGGTTTGCGGGTACTCGTGATCCAACCTTTCACGCGCCAAGAGTGAATCCACTCCGTGATTCCTTTACGGAGATATTGAGAGTCCGTGTAAATGAGAACCTCACAAGGTTCGGTGAGCAACTGAAGGGCTGAGATAGCGGCCCTGAGTTCCATTCGGTTATTCGTCGTCGCAGGTTCACCCCCCGAGACAGCACGCTCGTGCTTACCGTAACGTAGGATGGCCGCCCAGCCTCCAGGGCCGGGGTTTCCCAAGCAGCCGCCATCCGTAAAAATCGTGACCTTTTTCAATACGGCAATGATGAAAAGGTCCGCATCTCGATTGCAAAGGAATTTTTGAGCATCCGCCTAAACCAACCGAGCGAGTTCTTTAGGAAGAGGGCATGTAAAAACCATGTCTTTTCCGGAAACGGGATGCGGAAACCTAAGCGCACTGGAATGAAGTCCAAGACGCTTCGCCGGATTGCTCACGGCCCCATATTTTTTATCACCAACGATCGGGCAACCAGCCTCTGAGAGCTGAACACGAATCTGGTGACGGCGCCCCGTTTCTAAAGTGAGCTCCACGAGGGAACGGTGGGCGGTCGTGGCTAAAACCCGGAAGTGAGTAACCGCATGGCGAGTATTTTCACTCCGTGCCACGCTGAAAACCTTGAAGGGATTCGTCTCATCCAAGTCGGACTCAAAGATTCCGCGGGGCTCACGCAAGCGACCTTCGACAACTGCCTCGTATCGCTTCTCGGCATCATCCCAACGAGACTGAAGGATTTCTTTGGACTCTGGCGTCTTTGCAAAAACCATGAGTCCGGATGTTTCACGATCCAAGCGGTGAACGATCCAGACTCTCTCCTTCGACATCGGATTGCCATGTCGGACATGCTCCGTGAGCTGGAAGTAGGCCGTCTTTTCCTGCTCGGCCTCGCTGGCAATGCTCAAAAGATCCGGCGGCTTATCGATCACAATAATATCTGCATCCTCAAAAAAAACACGAATTCCAGATCCCACAACAGAGCGGGGGGAAGCAAATCGATCGTTGCGAACCGCCACGACATCGCCGGGATGGAGCGGGTGGTTGAACTGCGAAATCGCACGCCCATTCACCGTGATCGCTTGATACTTGAGCCATGTCCGAATCTGCTTTTTTTTAAGCTCTGGCCAAGTGGCGAAACAATAAGCCAGCAACTCGGCTTGGCAGGTGACAGTGGATGGTTTTGGCATGGGCAATATCCAAGACTATATTCAGACTCCGAAGCCCAGACCATTCCGAATTCAAATCGGATGATGACTTTTTAATTGATGGGTTTTTTATAGAAGCGCAACGCTTCCACCGGACCAGGAAAATCGCTAAGAAGATGAATCCCATTAATTCCTCCGGCACCGGGATCACGAACGAGATACTCGTATCCACTCTTCCCGCAGATAACGACAAAGTGCGTGATTCCGCTCGGATAGCGCACTCGCACAATGACGGGATTTCCTTTTAGCAGATTCGTATCCATCAAAAAATACGACCCCGTATCTTCGTAATGAGGCAGAATTTTAGCTGCTAGGGCCGGATCAAAAACAGGCGCTTTCTCCCAATAAATCCATCCCTCCGGAGTGAAACCCGCTTCGGTCTTTTGAAGAAAAGCATTGAGATGACCGGGATCCGTTTGGGCGCCATATCCAGCGAGAACCATCGCCGCAGATGAGACCGCACAACCCGACTGCGCCAACGTTTCATCAGTCGCTCCTAATTGATCCCCTCCCCAAGCCGAATCCGATTGTAAAAAATGGGGCCCCTCTAAAAGGATAGTGTACGGGATATAAAGCCCACCGGAGGTATTGAGTGGTTGCTTTTGCATCCATCCCCTGCCCCAGAAAATGACGCACCCCAAAGCCAGACCAATCAGGATAAAAAATAAAAAGCGCCTTGCGGTCATGAAGAAAATCGCGTTGTTGAAAGCCAATGAAGTTGTTTTGTTTTTTGGCCCTCTGCCTCACCGTCACTCTCCGCGCGAATGATTTCAATGCGATTGTGCTCGAGCAAATCCAAACAATGCCATCCGGAGGCGGATATGCCACAACCCGTGCGGCACACGATGCCCTGCTGGACTCGTGCGCAACCTCCTCTGAGGGCATTCGTATTCAGGCATCCCATGCGGCTCCCAGTTATTGCTCAGGCGCGACCTATCTTGTTTTTCTAAAAACCCTGCTGGTGCTCCAGAATCGTGGAACAATAAATATCGGAGCGGAAGCTTGGAAGGCCTTGTTGCCGGCGCGCCTCGCGGACGGGGTTGGCATTTGGGGACGCTGGAATGCCAACGGACCAGGGACGGCAAGGCTTTTCCATGAACTCCAGCTTGGGCGAAATTTCACTTCCTACAATGATGCCCAACCGGGTGATTTTATGAAAATCTTCTGGAATAATTCCATTGGAAAAAACGAACGCGGACACTCTGTTGTGTTTCTGGGATTGGAAAAGAAGGATGGCGTCGATCAAGTCCGGTTTTGGTCCAGCAATAAGCCCAACGGATATGGCGAAAAAAGCGTCCCAAAATCCAAAGTCGCCCGTGCGCTTTTTTCACGCTTGGAATTCCCCTCGAACCTTAATCAAATAGCCACTCTCCCCACGCGTGACAAATACCTCGCAAACATGCTCCACGTAGACTCCTCAATCGAGGAAGTCGGCAAAATGACGGGCTCGCGTTAGATCAAGGAACCCAGCAGGAGGTTGACTTTGCCTAAGCCCTCCATTCTCATGCCCTGCAGTTTTCAGACATCCATGCCAACCTCCGCAAAAAATAAGATCATCATCGCCGTCGACGCCCCGAACGCCAAAGCCGCCCTCAAGTTAGTGGACCAACTGTCTGGTCAGGGGTGCCTTTTCAAGATCGGCCTGCAACTTTTCACGGCAGAAGGGCCTTCCATCGTTCGCGAGATTCAAGCTCGAGGTGCGCGCGTTTTTCTTGATCTGAAATTCCACGACATTCCCAATACCGCACGAGAAGCTGTTCATTCCGCTGTCGCGCTCGGTGTTGATATGACAACCATTCATCTTTGCGGAGGTCCCGAGATGGTTGGCGAGTCTGTCCGTGCTGCAAATGAATCAAATACCCTTGTTCTCGGGGTTTCTGTCCTCACCAGTATGGATGAAGCCTCTTTGCGTGCAGTGAGCGTGCCAATGACTCCCCGCGACCAAGTGTTGCACCTCGCACAAATGGGTGTCGCCAATGGCCTCCGAGGCATTGTTGCAAGCCCACTCGAACTGGCTCCACTCCGTGAAAAATTCGGCACGGCTCTCACAATCGTAACGCCTGGCGTTCGTCCTGCCGGAAGCGACACGGGAGACCAAAAGCGCATCATGACTCCCGGCGATGCCATTCGAGCAGGCGCAGATTACCTTGTGATCGGGCGACCCATCACGGGTGCCTCATCCCCTTTGGACGCCTTGGAATCCATTGCCGACGAGGTGGAGAGTGCCACTCATGGATGAGCGTTCAGCTTGACGCCATGAATGGGGCGGCTTAATTGTTCGATACACCTGATGACTCGCAAGGATTTCCTCACACTCGCCACCGCAGCCGTTTTACTAAGCGGATGCGCCAGCTACGATCGCCGCCTGAACGATAAAAAAACCAGTTACCTTGGCACAGATGGCTCGATTATTTATCGCTCCAGCGCTTCGACACTGGCTGATAAAAACTCGTATTGGGACGGGGACGGAGTGGATGGAGCCTCGTCCATTGTCATCAGCCTCAGCGAGCAAACAGCTTCTTTTTACAAAGGCACAAAACTCGTAGGCGTATCCGCTATATCGAGTGGGCGTGAAGGTTTCGGGACTCCGACTGGCGCATACAAAATCTCTCAAAAAAATCCCAACCACGTCTCGAACCTCTATGGGGATTTCGTGAACGCCCAAGGCGACGTTTTAGTGAAGGACGTGACCAATGGAAAAGATCCTGTTCCTGCGGGCGGAAAGTTTGCCGGCGCGCCGATGCCATTCTTCATGCGCTTAGGCAAAACCGGCGTCGGCTTGCACCAAGGATTCCTACCAGGTGTGCCGGACAGCCATGGTTGTATTCGCATGCCTGAACGCATGGTGAAGATTTTCTTCGAAAATGCCCCCATGGGTACACCGGTAACGGTCACCCGCTAAGTTTGGCAATTATTGATCCTCAGGCCGAGGCGGTGGCGGAGGCATTCCTTTCCGTTGACCCTGCTTTCTTAACTCTCGAAGGCTACTTTGCTGATCAGGGGATAGGATTAATTTGATCTTCAGCATCATTCCGAGCTGAAGATGCTTCATTTCATTTTCAATCACTAGGACCTTATCGAGCTGCAAGAGTACATTTTTTTCATCAGGGCGTGTCAGTTTTAGGAGAGCATCGAGGGTTTCCTCCTCCGAACTGAGTTGCCACTGCAGATCAGTGAAGCGAGGAAGAGATTTCAGCATCTCAGCGCGGATCGCAGCCTGCTGATCAACTGTTAGGTCAATCGCCTTCTGATTGCGCATGACAAGCTCTGGCGAAAACAGGCTTTCAGACTTTATGCCACTTCCTGGGCTGCCAGATAGTGGACGTGGGCCGTCTTGTGGTGGGGGGGGCGGTGGTGGTTGCTGGCTCCATGCTTGCGAGCCGATAATAACAAAGAGGACAATGAGAGGGAGTTTCATAGTGATTGGTTTTGAGTTGTGGATGTATCGCCATCCTCAATCCACGAGTCTGTATTCGTAGGTGAGGCGGAAGAAATGGAATGCCTGGAATCTGCGAGCAGTCCATCCGTGGAAGCTGACCAACTAGAGAAAGCTGCCCATGATGCCGTTTCATCAACGACATCGACGGTGCTCTTTTTGAAAGGCGATCCGAAGTAAAGAAGTGCGGTCAACAGAGCCATTCCTGCAACGAATCGGCCCCATGGGAAAAACTCAAAAAATGAGTCCTTCTTTTTAGATCTGCCTCTGCGGAGCACTCGATCCAATGATGGCGTTCTGGTCTCGTCGATTTCCTTTAAGCGAGCAAAGGCTTTATGAATGGGGTCGTTGTTTGTATTCATCGAATAATCCGGTTTCGTTTAAGATTTCACGCAGGCGGCGTTTCCCTCTGTCGTAGTGAGTTCTAGCGGATCCAACGGAGACACCCATCGCCGTGGCTGCATTCTCAACGGTGAGAGATTGATAAAAAACAAGGTGCAGAACTTCACTCTGTCTTCGAGGAAGTTTTTGCAATGAGGCACGGAAAGTCCCAGCCATCTCATCCGCTTCGACGGCTTCGCCTCTGTCGGGTGACTGAGAATCACGTTCATGTTCCTTTTGATATCCACCGAGGCGTAAAAGCCGTATCCAGCGGCGACGACGCTCACCAGCGGCTGTATAGCGGATGACTGCAAACAGCCATGTTTTGAATGCCGAGCGCCCATCGTAGCGCGCACGACCTTCAAATATCCTCTGGTAAACGGTCTGTAAAATATCCTCTGCATCGTTCGGGTTGGATCCGCAGCAATTCAAAGCCCAGCCATAACTTAGCGTATGGAGTTGCTCAAGTTGCTGATGCAACTCGGCCTCATCCATAGCACCAGGCGGAGTCTGATGTTGATGCTCATCCATGAAGTTAGTGGCGACTCATGCGTAAATATATGACAGCCACATCAAAAAAAACCGCACCCTTGATAAAATTCCGAATCTCAAAAAAAAGAATTTATTTTTTGTCATATAACGAGCCTAGGCGAACCACAAATTTAACAGAACGACACAACAATGTCTGTGTCCAACTTATCACCCTCAAAAAAACCTCGGAATAATATGAAAAAACAAACCCTCGGAACATTAGCCTCCTTGCTCATCCTCACATGCCAACCAGCGACTAACGCCACTGCTGCAGGAATGCCCTCGCCGCTCAAAATCGGCGATCGCGTTCAGACCAGTGAATCCACACCTGTTTGGACGGCACCGCCCATCGGGGGCGCTCTCAGCGGCACTCAACCTCCCAAGGCGACTGGCTCGATTGTTGAGGGCCCCGTTCGCTCTGGTGATGTGTGGTGGTTGAAAGTGAATTTCGATACCGGTGTCGATGGTTGGGCTCCGGAGAGGAAAATCCGAACACCGGACGGGAATGCCCCCGCTCCGCGCTTGGCGGCAACTTCCCCCAGACCACCTCAACCCATCTCGGATTCGTTTGTTCAGGTGCAGCCCGGAAGCGGCACCATTGTGAGCACGCCGAAGATCGCCCTTCAGGGAAAACTCACCCACGACGTCTATGCCGCATCTCTGGTCGGCTTTAAAATCAATGGCAAGAATGTCTCGGTGGATCGAAACGGCGACTTCACTCTGCCGGTAACACTTACCCCGGGTAACAACACATTTAACATCGAGGCCATCACCCCAAATCCGCGCCAACAAATGAATCAGATCTCAGCCTACATTGATGGCTCGGTGGTCTACGGCACGGACTCGGCAAGAGCCGCTGCCTTGCGAACATTTCAAGGTGGGCTCATGAAGACAAGTGGCGCGGACCTCATGCCACTCAATACAACCGGCTTTGCGAATGCCAATGATGCCCATTTCTTCCCTGACAATCAGATGTTTTTGTCCGGTGACGTGCGAGCCAATGAAAATGTCGAACTGAGTGCGATACACATCCTGTTCCTCCGCGAGCACAATCAAATCGCAAATGCGATCTCGAATGCCAACCCCAAGCTCAACGACGAAGAGATCTTTCAGGCTGCACGAAAAATCGTGGTCGCTGAAATCCAAGTCATCACCTACAAAGAATTCCTTCCCGCCCTACTCGGCAACAATGCGATCCGCCCTTATAATGGCTATAAGCCCGACGTGAACCCTGGCATCGCTACGGAATTTTCCACTGGTGCTTATCGGATTGGTCACACCCTCATCAACGATGACGTTGAACTCCTAGACAACGACGGAAATGAGATCGATGAAGCCCTCGCCCTAGCCGAAGCCTTTTTCAATCCCTCTGTGCTTCAAGCCGTCGGCCCAGCACCCCTCCTCAAATACCTTGCCACGGATAAAGCTCAGGAAGTGGACACCCAACTCGTCAATGGTTTGAGGAACTTCCTCTTCGGCCCTCCCGGGGCTGGTGGATTCGACCTCGCTTCTCTCAACATCCAACGCGGGCGCGACCACGGTCTTTCGGACTACAATACGACACGAGCCGCCTATGGACTTCCACGTGTCTCCAGTTTCGCTCAGATCACCCTGAATCCAGCCGTGCAGGCGAAGCTCCTCGCATTGTATGGTAGCGTGAACGCCATTGATCTTTGGGTAGGAGGCCTCGCGGAAGATCACCTCGCCGGATCTAGCGTTGGACTGACATTTCAACGCATCATCGCCGATCAATTTGAACGCCTCCGCGATGGCGATCGCTTTTGGTATTCAAAAGTGTTCAGCGGCCCCCAACTCGAATCCATCGAGCGGACCCGCTTGTCCGACATCATCCGGAGAAATACGACACTCACTAAAATTCAGGACAACGTCTTTTTCTTCGACGACACAACGCTTGCCGCCTTGCAGCCAAAGTCCTCTCCCCTCCCTGCCGCATTCCTGAAAGTGCCCCCCGCCTCAGGGACTGCTCCAGCTCTTGATGGCAAGGGCAACAATCTTTCACATCCGACCTGGGGTAGTGCCGGCGTGGACTTAATGAGAATGGCCCCTGCCGCCTATGGAGATTCCGTTTCCACTCCAGCAGGCAGCACCCGCCCAAGCGCAAGACTCGTCAGCAACTCCCTGTGCGACCTCACCACCACCGACCCCAATAATCGCAACCTCTCCGATTGGATCTATGGTTGGGGCCAATTCCTTGACCATGACATCGGGCTCACCCCCAGCGGGGATGCCGCTCTTGATATCAAGGTTCCAACGGGGGATCCTTATTTTGATCCGAAGTCCACAGGCTCTGCTCTCATCTACTTCACTCGTTCGCTCTATGATTCCGCAACCGGCACAAGTTCGAACAACGTGCAGAAAAGAAGCGTCACTATCACTTACAAACCTCAAACACCCAAGCCTCCCGTTCGGTAGGAAAGCGCCAGCGGTATTGCAGTGATTACGCACGACTGGTAGGGTTTTTAAAAGTATGCCTACCTACGATTACGAATGCGAAAAATGCGGAAAGAGCTTTGAGGCCTTCCAGTCCATGAAAGATAAGCCCTTCGAGACATGTCCAGAAAACACCTGTGGCATGTCCGAATGGGGCCATGGAAAAGTCCGTCGCCTCATTGGCACCGGAGCTGGGCTTATATTCAAGGGTTCTGGTTTTTACATCACAGACTACCGCAGCGAAGGTTACAAAAAAGCCGCGCAGAGTGAATCTGGAGCAGCGGCACCCGCTGCCCCCTCAACGCCTGCTACAACTACTCCCGCACCCGCCAAAACGGAATCCAAACCTTCCACCCCCAGCACAAGCGCCTAGGCGCCACTCGTGATGAAAACGTGTCCCAAATGCAGCGTCGAGAACGATGACAAACGCACCGTTTGCCTTGAATGCGGGGACAACATCTCTGCTGTAATACCCACTTTCGGCGTAAGCCGACCCAAATTAAATGAGAGTGCAGGCGCTTCTGCGCCTCAAATCACGCGCTTCAAAGCCCCCGCTCCTCGCAAACAACTCAAGAAACCCTCCCCCTGGAAAAGCCTCTTTAGCCTGCGGAGCTTGATCGCATGGGCTTTTCTCGCCGCCCTCGTTTACGCTTTTTACTTGGCCCTGACCCCACTGAATAACGACGCGGATCGCCCTACCCAAGGGACAGCAAAAGACACTCATGCGAGCTACGAAATCTCACATATCCCAACTCAGGGGTCTACTATAAGCACACTGAAACCCCCGGCTCCACTTCCCCAAGATGACGAGATTTGCGCAACACAGATTCGATCTTTCAAGGCTGCCGCCGCTAGCTCAAATGGAACATGGAGCATCAGCAAAAACGCTCTCAACCAATTTTTGGCAACAAGGGTTCGGCTCACCCCAATGATGAATCAGCTCGGGATTCACACCTCTTTCGAAGGATGTTTTGCGAACCTTCACGAAGGATATTTAGACTTCGTCATGAAGCAGCGCGTCTATGACCGTGACTTGATCTTCACTCTCCGCCTTCAACCGAAACCGAAAGGCAACGGATCGACTATCGATTTCACAGGTGCCTGGATCGGATCCCTACCTATACATCCCATGCTGATCCCCGCTTTACTCCCTGTATTTCGCCCGTGCTATGACTCGATGAAAAATGCCCTAGCCCCCTTGAAGTCTGCCTCGTCGATCAGCATCTCACCTGTGAGTGTCATAGTTAGATGGCCGGAATCTTCCGTCAAATAGCGCCCAGCGTCTTTCTAGCGCTTCTCGTCACAGGCTTCTGCCCTCGACTACAAGCGATAGACTCCATCGCATCGACACGCACGGTAAGCCAGAGCAGGAGTTTTGTGGTTTACTCACCAGATCGAGCCACACGCAACCGTCTAGCGAGAAATGCTGATGAAGCCCTCGCCATTTGG
>CAIWSO010000377.1 GCA_903915315.1 uncultured Spartobacteria bacterium
ATTCGTTCGAGGTAATCCTCGATCGCAGAGGTTGTTCCTAGTGTCGAGGGCGCGGATTTGCCAGCCATTGCACTAAGTTAACCCTCAGGCTGGGAAATGTCAGTCATTGTTTGGACTTGGAATTCATTGCGGATTGGAAATCGGGAGGCTGGATTTTTCTCGTAGCACTCCTTAGTATGTTCCCACATGAAATACATTTTTGTAACGGGCGGAGTGGTGAGCTCACTCGGCAAGGGACTCGCGGCAGCCTCTCTGGGCACTTTGCTCGAGCGTCGTGGATTGAAGGTGGTGCTTCAAAAGCTCGATCCCTACCTCAATGTCGATCCCGGCACGATGAATCCCTTCCAGCACGGCGAGGTCTATGTTTTAGCCGACGGAGCGGAGACCGATCTGGACCTAGGACACTACGAGCGCTTCACGAACTGCGTTCTCACTCGTTCGAACAACCTCACCAGTGGACAGGTCTATGAGACCGTTCTGGCCAAGGAACGGCGTGGAGACTACCTCGGTAAGACCGTTCAGGTGATCCCGCATGTGACCGATGAAATCAAGGCCCGCATCCGCGAGGTCGGCGAGAAGTCGGGCGGTGACATCCTCATCACAGAAATCGGCGGCACTACTGGAGATATCGAGGGACTTCCGTTCCTGGAAGCGATTCGCCAGTTTATTTTGGAAGTCGGTCCGGAAAATGCGATCATCATGCATGTGACGTTGGTGCCTTTCATCAAGGCCGCCGGAGAGTTGAAGACCAAGCCCACGCAGCAAAGCATCGCCAAGCTTCGTGAAATCGGCTTGCAACCCCAGGTTCTCATCTGCCGTACAGAGATGCCGCTCATTAAGGAAGTGCGCGAAAAACTCGCGCTCTTCTGCAACGTGCCACTGGATGCCGTGATCGAGGCCGGCGATGTGGCTCACACTATCTATGAGGCACCTCTCAATCTTCAAGCCGAGGGCTTGGATGTGACTATTTGCCGTCTTCTCCATCTTAAGACACATGCTCCCGACATGACGGATTGGAAAAAATACGTCAACCGTCTCATTGCTCCCAAGAAGCGTGTGAAAGTCGCGATCGTCGGTAAGTACATCGAGCTTCAGGATGCCTACAAGAGTATCTACGAATCGCTCACGCACGCTGGAGCCTCGCTGGATTGCGGAATCGACCTTGTACTGGTGGATGCCGAGAGTATCGAAAATGAAGGTGCTGAAAAATACCTTCGCGGTGTGGCGGGTGTCGTTATTCCTGGGGGATTCGGTGATCGGGGTGTTGAGGGTAAAATCAAAGCGGTTCGATTTGCGCGCGAATCCCGCACGCCGTTTCTCGGTCTGTGTCTTGGAATGCAGGTGGCGACGATCGAGTTTGCGCGTCATGTCTGTGGGCTCGAGGGAGCGAACAGTACGGAGTTCGACGCGAATACGCCGCACCCTGTGATTTCGATGCTCGAGGAGCAGAAGGATGTGACGGACAAGGGAGGATCCATGCGCCTTGGAACATGGCCGACCAAAATCAAGGAAGGCACGCTTGCTTACCAAGTTTACGGCAAAAAAGAGGTTCCGGAGCGTCACCGTCACCGTTACGAATTCAATTCCAAGTATCGTGAGGCATTGGAGAGTCAGGGTCTCGTTATTTCGGGCACATCGCCAGACGGAGATCTAGTGGAGTTGGTCGAGCTTAAGGGCCATCCTTGGTTCATTGCCTGCCAATACCATCCCGAGTTCCAATCCAAGCCGAACTTCCCGCATCCGCTCTTCCGGGGCTTTATCTCGGCGACGCTTGCCCACGAGGATTAACCACAGAGAGCACAGAGGGTGATTTATTTGGAATTCACAAAAGAGAGCTTTCGCGGAGATTTAAAGCGGACGTCTTCTCTTAAAGCTTAGCGAGGAGGTGGCGAAGGTGTTCGGGGATCGAGCGCAATCCGCGTGCGTACCGGTTGTCTTGAATGCCGTTGAGTTGCTCGAGGCATTCTCCAATGAGTCGTTCGGCAATTTTTTTGGCGGCATCGATTGTGCCTGCCTCACGAAGCATCTGGGTGAGAGCCTCGGCGCGTTCACTATCTTCATTGAGAAGGATCTCGCGAAGTTCGCCCACGTCTTTTCCAGATTGGAGCATGAGGAGGACGGGGAGGGTGAATTTTCCCTTTTGGAGATCCGTGCCCAGCGTTTTGCCTGACTCATCCTCATTGCCGGCCAAGTCGAGGATGTCGTCGTAGATCTGGTAGGCCACGCCGAGCTTGGTGCCATAGGTTTTAAGTGAACCGATGACTGTCGGGCTGGCTTCGCTGATGAAGGCGCCGAGTTCGCAAGCCGCAGTGAAGAGAGCGGCCGTCTTCATCTCGATGATGCGGTAGTAGTCCGCTGTGCTGAGTTTGAGGTCGTGGCGGCGCTGGGTTTGAATGATTTCTCCCGAGCAAACTTCCGTTGCGGCATCAGCGATACGGCGGCATATGTCGCTGTTGCTGAAATTTGTGGAGAGGCGTAGGGCGTGGGCAAAGAGGCAGTCACCCAGAAGGACAGTGATGGCATTTCCCCACTTGGCATTCGCCGAGGCTTGGTCGCGGCGGAGTTCCGCCCCGTCCATGATGTCATCGTGAACGAGCGTGGCGATGTGGATGAGCTCGAGGATCACAGCCAGATCGACATGGCTGGCAGTGATTTTTCCGGTTGCGCCGGCCGAAAGGAGAGCGAGAGCGGGCCGCAGACGCTTTCCACCAGCGCCGCAAACGTAGGACACATAGCCCTCCACGGCCGGATCAAAGGACTTCGCCTGAGCTCGGATCCGTTCCTCGACGGTGTAGAGGTGGGGGTTGATGAGCTCAAATGCCTCCGCGAAGGAAATCTGTTGGGATTCCGTTCCAGTGGCATTTTGGGTGTGATTGTTCATCGGAAGTAAGAATTAAAGTTTTGCCGACCGGATCGCAAGAATCCGGCGGATGATACAAAAAGGAACCATCAAGGCGACAGCGACAGCGGCAGCTAGGAGCGGGCCAGGGACAACTCGGGCCCGCTCGCGGACCACAGCTTCGAGACCCGCTCTGACGGCTTCCTGTGGGGAGACCACGAAGGCAGGAACGGTCTGGAAATGGGAGGCTTTATCTTCATCTCCGGGTCTGGTGGCTGTTTCAAAGAACTCCGTGGGAACCGGCCCGGGACAGAGGGCGGTGACTGTGATGCCTTTTGGGCGAAGTTCCATGGCGAGGGCTTCGGAGAAGCTCGTCACGTAGGCTTTTGTGGCCGAGTAAACCGCCATTTGAGGGAGAGGGAAAAAACCCGCCACGCTGCTGACATTCAGGATCGCCGCTCGGCCATTCACGATCATTCCTTGAACGAGAAGGTGGGTGAGGTGGGTGAGAGAGGTGATATTTAAATCCAGCATGTTTTGAACACGATCCCAATCGCTGGAGTCGAAGTGTCCATGGTCGCCCAGTCCAGCGTTGTTCACGAGGAAGTCCACATTGATGTCCTCATCGTTGAGCCAATCCGCCAAGGCGTGGCGTCGATCCGGCAAGGTGAGGTCGGCAGCAAAAACCCGGACATCGAGTGCGGGGTGAAGGTTGCGAAGATGGGTGGCGAGAGATTCCAAGCGGTCATTCCGACGAGCTACAAGAACCAACTGGGAGGCATGAGGAGCAAGTTGGTGGCAGAATTCCTCGCCGAGACCGGATGATGCCCCAGTGATCAAGGCAGTACAGTTATTAAAAAAATTCATCATTGGACTCGAGTGCTTGCGTGGGAGTGAGCTTCGGACATGAGAACATACGAACGTTGGGGCTGGCGGGATTCTCTCAGTCGAGTTTTTCTAAAAATAGTCGGGTTACAAGACTGCTTGTGACTGGCTTGTTCGAGTAGTAGCTGCCATTCACGGGGGCGATATCCGACTCGGTGCGTCCGACGGCGGTGGTTACAAAGTGGTGGTCGCAAAGAACCCCATTTGTCGGATCCATACCGATCCATCCGGCACCGGGAAGATACGTTTCCACCCAAGCGTGCATCGAGCTGGAGGCCTTTTTTTCCTCCTCGGGTTTGTCGCCTTCCCAAACGAAGCCGCTTGCGAGTCTGGTGGCGAGGCCGTTTTGACGAAGGGTCTCGGCGAGGAGGGTTGAAAAATCGCGGCAGGATCCGGATCCGCGCTTGAGAATTTCGGCGGCGGTATGGCGATGGGAGCTCTCGCGTCGCTCGTAGGCGATGTTCTCAAATATCCAGGAATTGATATTCACGAGTGTCTCCACCGTCGGACGAGGAATGGTCGGCGCGAGCGGGGAGGGGAGTTTCGCATTTTCCGCCATGGTGATGTAGGGAGCCAATACGGCGAGTTCCTCGTCTTTGTATTGGCAAGGAATCTTGAGCCCGTGGGAATCGAGAAGGAATTGGAACGGATTTTTTTCCCTGACGCTGAGTTCGATGGTGGTACGAAAGCCCAGACGGTTGGAGGTATTGGGGTAAAAGCAATGCGCGACGAGGTTGTCGTGGAGGTCGCGGCGGTATTGAATCTGGGCGTCCGAATTACTCTGCAGATGGAACTGATCGACTTTGAAATGGAGGTCCACTCGAGGATAAATCCTCAATGTGTGTGGAGAAAGGGAAACCAGATCCTCGTAGGTATAGAGGGTTTCTTTGGTGATTTTAAATTTCATACGTGACTCCGTTGTTTTCTTGAATTTGGCACGGGAGGGGCAATTAGGCTAGGCAGAAGAGGTCAGGGCTGAAAAAGCGGTTTCGTCTCCACATGCATGAGGACCTGGTGGTTCAAAAAACTGTCGCAAAGGATCGTGTGAAGCGAAAGCAGTCGGTTTAACAGGCTCTCACAGTGGGTCTGGAGCCGGGTTTTGCCTTGGCTTTGAGGTTTCTGTTCCGAGAGGAGTGATTCCCAATTCGTACTGAGAATCGATTGAATGAGGCTTTCGATCTCCGCCAGCGCGCGAGCGGTCGATGGGGATGGGTTTATTTCATTTCCCCGGATGCGGGCGACGCAGCTTGTGAGGCAGTGAACAACAGATCGGGGGGCGACGGGATTTGTCCAGAGGAGTTCCAAAAGCGGTAGTGGCTCGATGCGCATCTGGTAAACACGGCGGTAGATGTCGCGGCTGTTCAATAAGCGTAGAAAGGCCGAGAGGCGGATTTCCATGGCGTGATCACTCCCGCCACCGATCGAGGGCTGGAGGAGAGGTTTTGTGATCGAGGTGATGGCATTGGCAGTGATCGCTGCACGTTCGATGAGTTGTCCGATCTCGCAGAAATTCCATCCATCGTCAGAGAGCATCGTGCACTGGGCTGTGCCGAAAAACTGGGGGATCAACTGGCGGGCGATATCGCAGAGGCGCCGGCTCGAGGAAGTCAGGATTTCCTCACTGGAGTCGGGGGCAAACTGAGCGTTTCGAAAGCGGTTCCTCAAAACGCTTAACACGCCCCAGGCATCCAGGCTGAGCGTTTCCAAAACCGACTCGGCATTCCCAGCAGCGCGAAGGATAGTGCTCACGACCGAGCCGGGTTCATTGGTATCCAGCGTGAGGCGGTATCGGCCAGCGGGGCTCGAAATGGTGCGTCTGGTCGGGCTTCCCGCCCCTTCGAGCATGGGGAGGATGCGGTTCCAGACAGGGCGGTAGTTCATCCTTTCCGTGGGATTGAGTTCCTCGATCTCGAGAGACTCGATCACGCTCACCATGCCGGCGAGGTCGTAGGCACGTTCAAGGTAGCGGCCGATCCAGTAAAAGGCCTCCGCCACGCGACTGGTGACCCCGTGGGCCGGGATCTTGGCATCGGTTTGGCGGGAGGGATCCCACTCATCACGTTCTTTATGCAGGCCGACCTGAACCCACGTGTCCTTGCTTCCACCCCCCAGCTCGGAGGAAGTGAATTCGGATTCTGTTGTCGAGACGCGGGTGAGAGCGCCTGGGAATACCTCGTAGGATCCGTCCGCCTTGCGCTGAGCGAAGAGAATGTGATCTTGGCGACGTCGACGGCGTTCGCCGTCTTGGAAGGAAATGGTTTCCGCATCGCAGTCCTGGGGTTGGGCGACGAATTGAGATGGGTTTTCGAGAATCTCCAACTTTGCAGCCTCCAACTTTTCGTTGGAAGGGAGACGTCCATCTCCACCGAGGAGGATGCGCTCGCCTGAAAGCGGGCGGATGGTGAAATTTTGAAGATCCTCCAAAACATGCTCACGCTGGTCGATATCGCCCATCCAGAAGGTCGGAACAGCGGGAAGGATCGGTCGTTCACCAAGGTAGTAGCGAATGATTTGGGAGGCGAAGGGGAGGAGCGCCCGATCGTCCGATATCTGAGAGCCAATCGCATTGATCACGGCCACGCTCTGCCTGCGGACGCAGTGGGCCAGACCGGGAATTCCCAAATTGGAATCGCGGCGAAAGACCATTGGATCCAGCCATTGGTCGGATACCCGCGTGTAGATGACGTCCACCTTGCTCAAGCCGGAGACGGTTTTGAGATAAACCTCATCATTCAAAACGAGGAGATCCCCGCCCTGGACGAGAGGGATGCCCATTCGGCGAGCGAGAAAGCTATGCTCTGAGTAGGCTGGGCTAAGCGGACCGGGGGACAGGAGAACGACCATCGGGTCGGACTCCTTCGAAAACGAGCGGAGCATTTCCAAGATGTTCGTCGGGGCATCCGAGATCGAAAGAATGCCGGTATCCTGAAACGACTGGGGGATGACTCTTGTGAGCGCCCTTCGGTTTTGGATCATGTAGGACATGCCGGAAGCGTTGCTGAAGTAGTGGTGCTTCGCGGCGAGTTGCCCATCGGGAAGGCGACAAATACTTATTCCACTGAGGTGCAGGTAGGCTCCCGCCGGCAAAGGAAGACCAGCGGCCGCGCGTTGAAAAAAAGGACTTCCTAGGACAGGATTGATCGGGATCACCCCATCAAGCAAAATCTGCTTCTTCGAGTAGATATCTTGGAGAAATGCCTCAAAGGCTTTGAGTCGCTGGCGAATGCCATTCGCGAGAGGTTCCCATTCATCCGGGGTGAAGATTTGGGGGAGAAGATCGCAAAACCAAGCGCGCTGGCCCCAAACGCGGTCGCGTTTGATATCAAACGTGACTCCCATTTCGCGCATGGTCGCCTCGAGTTGATCATCTAACGCACGAACCTGAGTGCGGGGCATTTCGTTGAGTCGATCAAAGAGGGCGCGGTAAACCTCGCGGGGCTTTCCTTCGGCATCGAAGGTTTCGTTATGCGTGAGAAAATCCCAATTCTCGCTCATCGCAAGCGGTCGTTTTCCGCGAACCATTCACGGGTTTTGATCACGTCCTGTGCAATTTGGTTTTTGAGGGCGTTCTTATTTTCGAAGGGAATTTCCGGCCGAAGGAACTCCAGGAATTCGACTTCGATTTTATGTTCGTAGAGGTCGCCGGTGAAGTCGAGAATATGGACTTCCAAGATCCGTTTGTGGTCATCGCCCAGAGTCGGTCGAGTACCCAGATTGGCAACTCCCTTTAGAGATTCTCCAGAGGTATTGGCCCTCACCACATAAACTCCGTTTGGGGGAAGGAGTTCATTATTCAAGGCAACGTTTGCGGTCGGGAAACCGAGCTTGCGTCCGATTTGTGCGCCTGGTTGGACTTTTCCGGAGAGGGAATAGTTCCGGCCCAACATCCTCATCGCTGTGCGGAGATCGCCATCTAGAAGCGCTTTGCGTATGAGCGTGCTGCTCACAATCGCTTCGCCCATTTTGATCGGTTCCACTTCCGTGGTGAAGAATCCGTTGCCGATTCCCATTTCCCTCAAAAGAGAGGCATCGCCACGACGATTTTTGCCGAACATCCATCCTCTGCCGATGCAAATCCCTGCCAGATGTGGGATGGAGCGGGTGAGTTGAAGGATAAAGTCCGAGGCTTCTGTCGCGGCAAAGATGGCATCGAAGCGAACGACTAGGGAGTTTTCGATGCCAAGCTTTTCAAATAAATGCAGCTTCGATTCGGTGGAGGTTAGAAGTTGAGGAACCTCAGTCGGACGCAGCACTGTGGCGGGATGGGGGTCGAACGTGAGAGCAACGGCAGTGCCATTGAGGGCGCGCGCTGCGGACTGAGCCGTGCCAAGAACGGCCTGATGGCCGAGGTGAACACCGTCAAAAACACCCGCCGCCAGAACAACGAGATCCCCGATTTCCCCCAACTCGTCGATGGAATGCAGGATTCGCATCAGGCACCGCGTAGTCGTGATACAGCAGGAAGACTCAAGACGCGTTGGGCCACGGCTTCCAGCGGCCCAGCTTTGAGTTCATCAATGGTGATGGCACCCTCCACGCTGAAGCGTCCCGATTTGGTGCGGCGAAGTGCCTTGAGGTGGGCCCCGCAACCGAGTTCCGCGCCGATTTCATGCGCGTAGGTGCGAACGTAAAATCCCTTGCTGCAGACAACACGAAAGTCAATTTCGGTGGGTCGGATCGCGAGAATCTCATGGGCGTAAACGTGCACAAAGCGGGGTTCACGTTCCACGACCTTGCCTTGACGGGCGAGTTTGTAGAGGGGTACGCCATCCTTTTTGATTGCGCTGACCATCGGTGGAGTCTGGTAGAAGTCGCCGTGAAATTTGGCAAAGGCAGCATCGATCTGCTCGCGAGTGAACTCGGGAACTGGTGAGGATTTGGTCACTTGGCCGTCGGAGTCCTGACTATCGGTTTCCTCACCGAGTTTGAGAGTTCCGATATATTCCTTGTCCTCGCTCATGAGGAGATCTTGGATTTTTGTGCCGCGACCGATCGTGATGATCAGGAGGCCCGTGGCCAAAGGATCAAGCGTTCCGCAATGGCCGACTTTTTTTGTGTTGAGTGCGCGACGAGTGATGGCGACCACATCGTGCGATGTCATCGCCTGCGATTTGTCGACTAGCAATACTCCGTCAATGTCTGTTCCTGATCTCATTCGATAAAACTTTCAAAAATTGGGTTTTGGCATTTTCCAGTGTTCCATCCATGCGGGCGCCGGCCGCCATCGGGTGTCCACCCCCGCCAAAGACGGCACAGACCTTGCAGACATCGATCGAGGAATCTTTGGATCGTGAGCTGATCCGGACTTTATTCTCGGGAAGTTCCTCAAAAAAGACAGCAGCTTCCACTCCCTCGATTGAGCGAAGGTGGTCGATGATCCCTTCATTGTCCTCGGGCAAGACCTTGAGTCGTTCGACTTCGGAGATAGGAAGGGAAAAAGTGGCGATGCGGTCGTCGCAATGAAACTTCGCCGTGTTCAGCGCATATCGCAGAAGTTCAAATCGGCGGCGTGGCTGGCTGTCATACATGGAGCGCGATAGAGTCGGCACGTCCACTCCGCAGGATATCAAATGCGATGCGGCTGCAAAAGTCCTCTCATTCGTGCCGGCGTATTGGAACGAGCCCGTATCCGTCGAAATTGCAGCGAAGAGGTTCGAGGCCATGGCCGGAGTGATACGTGCTCCGACATGGCGAAAGAATTCAACCAAGATCTGACCGGTCGCCGGAGCCGTGGGGTCGATGTAATTGATGTCGCCGAATTTCTGGTTGCTCACATGGTGGTCGATATTGAGCAAAGGAGTGCCTGGCGCGATCGAGTCCAGTACGATGCCGAGGCGGTTTTTGACCGATGTGTCGAGGGCCACGAAAATATCGAATTTTTCGGGGGCCTTTGAAGGAATGGTGACGATCTCGTGACTTGGGAGGTAGTGGAATTTGGCCGTGGAGCCTTCCTCATTCCAAGCGGTGACTTCTTTTCCACAATCCTTGAGCCAAAGGGCGAAGGCGATCGTGGAGCCCAAGGCATCGGCATCCGGGCGGATGTGGCTGGCTACACCGACTGTTCGCGCGTTTTGCAGCGCCTGCGCAATATCATCAAAGTTCTTCGTCAACATGAGGCTGGATCTCCATAAGACCGAGTTCATTCATCACATTCAATACGCGCGAGCCCCGCTCCATGGCTTCGTCGATGTGAAAGTTCAGGTGCGGAGTGTGTTTGATCCTGACGCGCTTGGACATCTGGCTCTGCATCAAAACGCGGTTTTGCTCGAGGAGTTCGATGACGCGACGTTGCTCGGCCTTGGTCCCGAGGGCGGATATGAAAACATGTGCCTGTTTGAGGTCGGGCGTGATATCCACTGAACTAATTGTGACCAATAGGGAACCGAAATCAATATCCCGAAGGAAGAGGGCGCTCAGTTCACGTTTGATGACTTCGCACACTCTAGCGAGGCGGTTTTTCATACAGAATAAGTCTATTTTGCGGGGCGGACACTATTGCCGCCGCGAGGTTTTTTAGAGTTGCTGAGGGATTTTCTCGAGCGTGTAGCACTCGATGATGTCCTCAGGCAGATATTCTGAAAAGTCGCCCAACTTAATACCGCATTCAAGTCCAGCGCGAACCTCTTTGACGTCATCCGCGAAACGCTTGAGCGTGGCGAGGCCTCCGTCGTAGATGGGTTGGCGGCGTCGAAGCACGCGGGCTCGGGCTGTGCGAGCAATGCGACCGTCGAGTACCATGCAACCTGCCACACGACCCTTGGTGAGATCGAATACCTGACGAACCTCGGCATGGCCGATGATCGCTTCGCGCAATTCTGGCGAAAGCAAGCCGCTCATCGATTCACGAATCTGGTCGATCAACTCATAAATGATGCTGTAGAGCTTGATTTGAACACCTTCGCGCTTGGCTGCTTGGGCTGCGGTATTCTCGGTTTTTGTGTTAAAGCCGATGATCACTGCATTCGAAGCGCTGCTCAGCATGACGTCGGATTCCGTGATCGGGCCGACGGCAGAGTGGATAATGTCGAGAGTGATCTTTTTCTGCGGGATGTCCTTGAGGGATCCTGTAACCGCTTCCAGTGAGCCTTGAACATCACACTTGAGGATGATCTTGAGTGTGGGTTTGGCATCGGAAGCCAGGTTGGCAAAGAGGTTTTCCAAAGTCGTGCGCTGGGCGCCGGACAACTTGGTATCACGGGAGTCTGCAATGCGTTCTTCACTGAGGATGCGGGCTGACTTCTCCGACTCCATGACCACAAGCTCATCGCCGGCATTGGGCAGTCCGCTGATGCCGAGGACTCTCACCGGCATGGATGGACCGGCTTCTTTGACTGGCTTGCCGAGGTCGTTGATGAGTTGTTTGACTTTTCCCCAATAGTTTCCGCAGATGAACACGTCGCCCAAGCGAAGGGTCCCCATACGGACGATCACAGTCACGGTCGGGCCACGGCCTTGCTCGACCTGGGCCTCGATCACACTGCATCGGGCATCCACCGTTTCGCTGGATTTGAGCTCCAGCATTTCCGCCTCGAGAAGCATGAGATCGAGAAGTTCATTGATTCCGGTGCCTTTTGTGGCACTCACGGGAACGCAAATCGTATCGCCACCCCAATCTTCAGGAGTGAGTCCGCGTTCTTGGAGTTGCTTCTTCACGCGGTCGGGGTTGGCACTGGCGAGATCGATTTTGTTGATCGCGATGACGATTTTCACCTTCGCCGCCTTGGCGTGCGAGATGGCCTCGATGGTTTGAGGCATAAGCCCATCGTCGGCTGCGACAACGATAACGGCAATATCCGTAACGTTTGCACCGCGTGCTCGCATCGCTGTGAAAGCGGCGTGGCCGGGAGTGTCCAAAAATGTGATGGAGTGACCATTGCGATTAACGCTATAAGCTCCGATGTGCTGCGTGATTCCGCCAGCTTCACCGGCGGCGACGCGAGTTTTGCGAATGGCGTCAATCAGTGAGGTCTTGCCGTGATCAACGTGACCCATGAAA